>JAQCND010000146.1 GCA_028274765.1 Bradymonadaceae bacterium | reverse complement strand
GGATGCTCGAACGGGCCGCAATCCCAAGACGGGGGAAGAAGTCCCCATTCCGGAACGGAAGGTCTTGCGCTTCAAGATCAGCCCGGTCTTCAAAAAACAGCTCAACGGCGAACGCGAGTTCGAGGGGTTTTGAGCGTCGATTCCGGCGTGTCGGCGACGGAGTCGACGTGCCAGACGGCCAGCTCGAGTCCGAAGATGGGTCCGTGATCGAACAGAGAGCCATGGGACGCATGGCCTCGAGATGATTTCAACTCCGCCCCCTCCATTTCACCGAGCTGGTATACGGCTTGCATGTTTGTGACTGGTGCACCCGGCGGGGACGAGAGTGAGCCCCGGTCTGGAGTCGTGCACATCGCGCTCGTCTCCGACAGGCCGATCGGATAGTTCCCGATATCAGCACGACATTTTTTCATACGCTCTGACAATATTGTCAGAGTTCGACGCCTCTCCCGGGCCGGGTAGTGGAGGCACGGTCCGCATCCGTCGCGTCGGATGGGGACGCGGCCTCCGGAGTGCAAGCGAAGTGCGGAGCACGAGACCCACGACGAGGTCGACACCATGACAGAGCAAGTCGATACGGCTCGACAGACGGGAACGGATGGCGCGGAGGGCGAGTCCGAGAAGGACTTGATCGCCCGCCGCAAGGAGCGCCGGCGCCAGAAACAGCTCGCCGGCACCTCCAATGCCGCCCCTCAAGATCTCGATCCGGTCAAGACGTATCTCGAGGGGATCGGAGATGTCGGTTTACTCGATCGCGAGGGTGAAGTCGAGATCTCGAAAGAGATCGAGCGAGGGCGGGAGACGATCTTTGATGTTATTACCCGAACACGGGCCGGCATCGAGATGATCCTCGACATTCCCGAGCGGCTCGAGATCGGTTCGGCCCGGGCACGGCGGGTGTTCAACGATTATACACCCAGCGACGAAGGGAGCGATCGCCCCGTTGCCGAGGAGACGTTTCAGCGCTTCGAGCGCCTCGAGGCTCGCCACGAGGAGGTGTGCGAGGCTCGGCGCCAGCTCGAGACACTCCGCGACGAGGGTGCCGACGACGATGACATCGAAGCAGCCCGAGAGCGCCTGGAGACGGCCATCGAGTCGCGCCGGGAGGCTGTGCGAGACTGTGAACTCTCGCAGAAATGCATCGATGACATCGTCGACACGTTCCAAGAGGCTCTCGACAACGTCGAGCGGTGCCGCGAACGCCTCGAGGCATGCTACGATCGTCTCCCCCTGGAGCGCGAACGCCTCGAGCCCCTGGTCGACGAGACGCTCGAATCCGGCACCATGCCGGATCTATCCGAATTCGAGGAGCTCTCTCAGAGTCATCTCAAAGAGCTCGAACACGCCGTCTGCTCCTCGCGCTCGATCGTCGACAAAGTCGAATCGGATTTTGACATGTCGATCGATGAGCTCCGTGACGTCGTCGACGCCCTCGAGGAGGGACAGCGCCAGGAAGAACGAGGGAAATCGGAGATGATCCGCGCCAATCTCCGACTGGTCGTCTCGATCGCCAAGCGGTATTCCAACCGCGGCCTCCACATGCTTGATCTCATCCAGGAGGGGAATGTCGGGCTGATGCGCGCCGTCGAGAAGTTCGAGTACGAGCGCGGGCACAAATTCTCGACGTATGCCACCTGGTGGATCCGACAGGCGATTACACGAGCCATCGCCGATCAGGCGCGGACTATTCGGGTGCCCGTTCACCTGATCGAGAAGATCAATCGCATGAAGCGGACCGAGAGCGAACTCGAACAAGAGCTCGGTCGCGAGCCCAAGCCTGCCGAAATCGCCGAAAAGATGGACATGGGCGTCGAATCGGTGCGACGCATCCGTCGGATCTCGCGTCAGCCGGTCAGCCTCGAGGCGCCCGTCGGCGACGACGAGGAGACGCAGCTCGCGGATTTCATCGAGGACGAGGAGGCTCCAAGTCCCATGGAAGAGGCGCTTCGGGAGGATCTGCGTGACGAGACCCAGCAGATGCTCTCGAAGTTGACACCACGCGAGGAGAAGATCGTCCGCATGCGGTTCGGGATCGGCGAACAGACCGATCACACGCTCGAGGAAGTCGGGCGCGACTTCGATTTGACTCGCGAGCGCATCCGCCAGATCGAAGCCAAGGCACTCGAGAAGCTCGAAGAAGCCATCGAAGATCCAGCGCTCCAGTCGTTTGCATCCTGAGTCTGCTCATCTCCTGCACTGGAGATGTGGATTTTTTGACACCTCTCGGGGGGACCTCACAATACGGGACCGTGTCGATGTTCGAGAGGTTCCATGCCGACGATTACGGAGGTTGCGATGAGGTCCCGAGGTTCATCCCACTCGCGTCCGTCTCGACGCCCTCGAGACAATTCTCCCCTGCAGTACGGCGATCGCATCGGCCCCTATCTCATCACGGGCTTTGCCGGTCGGGGGGGCACGAGCTACGTCTACCGGGCGCGCCGTCAGGACTCGTTCGAGCCCGTTGCCATCAAGGTACTTCATCCGCGATTTGTCGACGACGCGCGCAAGCGTCGCAAGTTCTTTCGCGAGGCGCGACTCCTGTTGCGAATGGAGCATCCCAACATCGTCGGATTTCGAGAGATCCTCGATGAACAGGACCACGTCGCGTTCGTCATGGACTATATCGAGGGCGCGACGCTCGACACGTGGCTCGACCGCCACGAGGGTGGGCTCGACGAGTCGACCCTGATCGCGCTCTTTGTCGACGTCCTCCGGGGAGTGGCTCACACTCACGAGCGTGGGATCATCCACCGCGATCTCAAACCCTCCAACATCCTCATCGAACACTCGGGGGGACGACTCCGCGCCCGTCTCATCGATTTCGGGGTGGCCCGTCAGGCGGATCGTCCCTTGCGACGAGACGAACTCGACAAAATCGAGGGGACGGCGGCCTACATCTCACCCGAAGAAATTCGCGACCCGGAGACCGTCTGCCGGTCGAGCGATCTCTACAGCCTCGGCGTGGTCATGTACGAGGCCGCATGCGGTCGGCGTCCCTTCGAGGCCGACGACAGCTCCCGGCTCTTTGCCGCCCACACTTCACAGACGCCGCCCTCCCCGCGGGCGTGCCAATCCGATCTCAGTTCCGCACTCGCCTCCATCTTGCTCAAGGCCCTCGCCAAGCGCCCCGTCTCTCGTTTTGGGTCGGCCGACGAGATGATTGAGGCGCTCGAGCGCGCCGTGCGTCGACGCATCGGTGAGCGCACGCGCGGCGAATTTGCGGTCGAAGAGGTCGTCGAGACCCAGGAGTGGAGCCGGGACGACGAGACGCCGGCTCGAGAACAGCCCGAATGGACCTCCGACGAGGCCGAGCGCCTTCCTCTCTTGATGTGGTTGGAGATGGCCCTGACCGTCGTCCTCTCGACGGGCCATACGGGGCGAGACAACGATCCCCATCATTTGAGTCGCGATCACTCCCCCGACCTGGAGGTTCCCCAGGTGTAACCATCTCATCTCTTCTCTCGGAGCCCCCCGTTTCCGTCTACTCTCTGGTCCATGTCAGCCGGATCGCCGAGCTCCGTCCATTCGACAGGTCTCCGTCTCCTCCCGATCGCTCGCTTGCCCGTGGCATGGAGACGGGCAGGTCCGTCCAGGGAAGATCTCTCCGCCCCCCAACGAAGAAGACGTCTTCCTCCGCTTCCCCCGAGGGTCATCGCATGTGAACGCCTCCTTCCTCTCGGTCGACGTCCTCCCGCGACTCCGAGGAGGCGTTCGTCGGCTTGTCAGCAAGTGGCTCACGTCACCGACGCACAGGTATGTCGAACATGTAAAAGCGTTCCAAGAGGGTCTCGAAGGTATGTCGGGAGAGACGCCCGGTGAAGCGCCGGTTCCCTTTGTGCGACGAAGTCGTGAGACGGCCTGGAACAACGAAGTCCCTGGCGATCGAGGGGCTCTATCCGGCGAAGTCCCCCAGAACATCGACAGAATGGGCGAGTTCGAACGCCGCATCGAGTTCGCATGCGATCGCGGGGATGACTCAGGTCCGTGGGATCTCGACGACGCGTTTGTTGGGAGCGCCGGCGGCTCCGTCGGTCGATCATCGAGTCGGTCGACCGAAAGCGTCTTGCCGCGGCGTATCCCACGGTATCCGAGCGGACCTTTCGCTCGCCCTCCTAAAACAATCGCATGTGAATTTTTCCTCTCCGTCCTCGGCCGGCTGGAAGTCCACTTCTGTGAAATAAGCCCCTTTGCTCACCACAAGTGGCATCAAGGCACGTCGCCGAGCGACTCCTTTTGGGGAAGAGCGAGGCGATCGAGCGGAGGAGACGAATCCAACGTGTTCTCTATACCTCTAATGCAATTGCCCTCCTCGCCCCTCCAGGGCGATCGCATAAGGAATGCCCCACTGCGAGCGTGAGCCGGCTGGAAGCCGGCGCTCCGAAGCCGGGCCTTCCGGATCATCGACTCGATATCGGTTCGGAGCGCCAGCATCCCTGCGTGACCCGGCTAGAAGCCCACTTCCGGAGGAAGTACAGGGGCGCTCCGAAG
>JAQCND010000218.1 GCA_028274765.1 Bradymonadaceae bacterium | reverse complement strand
ACAGGGGAAGTGTTACTCAAAATTTCGGGTCATTCGAGGAACGCGGATTCACTGGAGACACATTATGATCGAAGCAGCAGACAGCGTATTAGATCTCGTCGGGGAGACGCCACTCATCCGGTGCCACACCCTCGCCGAGCACGTCGAGGCCGACATCTACATGAAGGCCGAGTATCTCAATCCCGGTCAAAGCGTCAAAGACCGACCGGCTCTGCAGATCATCGAAGATGCCGAAAAAGAGGGAGAACTCGAACCCGGCGGCACGATTGTCGAGGCTACCAGCGGTAACACGGGGATGGGACTGGCGATTGCGGCCGCCAACAAGGGGTATGACTGCATCTTCGTGATGCCCGACAAGATGAGTGACGAAAAGATCAAGACGCTCCGGGCGCTCGGCGCGCAAGTCAAGCTGTGTCCGACCGCCGTCGAGCCCGACGATCCCCGGAGCTACTACTCAGTCGCCGAGCGCCTGGCCGAAGAGACCCCGGGCGGATACCTGGCGAACCAGTATCACAACGACTCGAACCCAAAGTCTCACTACGAGACGACAGGCCCCGAAATCTGGGAGCAAACCAACGGCGAAATCGACGTGTTTGTGGCGGCAATGGGAACGGGGGGGACTATCACGGGAACAGCCAAATACCTCAAAGAACAGGACCCCAGCATCGAGGTGATTGGCGCCGATCCGCTCGGCTCCATCTACTACGATTATTTCAAAACGGGCCAAAAGACCGAGGCGTATTCTTATCTCGTCGAGGGGTTCGGCGAGGACATCATCCCCGGCACGATCGATTTCGAATACATCGATGACGTCGTGCGCGTCAGCGACAAGGAATGCTTCCTGACGACCCGGCAGCTGGTACGCGAAGAGGGCGTGTACACGGGAGGATCTGCCGGAGGTGTCCTGGCTGCCGCCATCAAGTACGCCGAACGTATCGACCGTGACGCCAACATCGTCATGATCCTCTGCGACTCCGCCTCTCGCTACCTGTCCAAGATCTTTGACGACGACTGGATGCGCGAGAACGGCTTTCTCGAGGAGGACTGGGGCGAACAGACGATCGAGGACCTCCTCAATCAGAAGCCCAAGCGCGAGCTCCACACGGCCGAGATCGGTCAGCGCGTCGACAACGTCATCGAGGTCATGAAGAGGCATGGCATCAGCCAGCTCCCTGTCGTCGATGGCGACGAGATCGCCGGTCTCATCAACGAAACGGATCTCCTCGATCACCTGCTCGAAGACGGTGATCGCGACGATGCCATCGACGCACTCGTCGAGACGCAATTCACCATCGTCGAACTCGACGATCGCGTGAAAATGATCGGCGACTTCTTCAAACACAACAAAGTCGTCATCGTCGTCGACGGCGACGATCAGCCCACGGGCATCGTGACGAAAATTGATTTTATCGACTACGTCAGCGAGCACATGTAACTCGCCCGTTGCCTCGGTCGGGTCGTGCGAAGTCGCGAGCCGACCGTGCGCCCGTCTCGGCCGCCCCCTCTCCGTCTCCCTGCAAGTCGTGCCTCGACGATGGGACCCGTCATCTCCATGATTGCATCACCTCGACAATCATCTGCCATCACGTGGCTCGTCCCGGGCTGGTTCGCCATCATGGCCTGTGCCACGATGGTCGTCCCGGCCGCTCGTGCGGCCGATGGCGACATCGGGGTCGAGACCATCCGAGCCGATGTCCCCGTCCCCGAGGGCGCCTCGGAGTCGAATGCCAGCGCAGCCCGGGATGAGCTCGCCAAACGGATCGCCGAACGCATCCGGGCACGATTCGAAGCCGCCGAGGTCAAATACGCCCGGGTCCATATCGAGGACGGAATCCTCACCGTCAAAGTCGGCGGAGACGTGACCTCTCGCCTCGCCGCCGGCATTGCCTTTCCCCCTGGAGAGGCCGAGCTTCGACCCGTCGTCCATGTCGGGGGACAATGGCAGGAGCAGCTCACAGACGTCCCCGAAACGGTCGATCTCCGTCAGGGCGACCAGCTCCTCGATCGCAATGACGCTTACCTGTGGAGCCCGGAGCGTGCCCTCCTTCAGTCCTTTGTCGACGACGTCTCGCTGTCGGGGGCTGAGGCCTTCGTGTACGTCGGAGAAGACGGATGGCGCACCATGTCCCTGGGCCCGCCCGCCCTGACGACCTCCGACCTTCGCGAGAGCCGCATCGAATTTGTCCAGAACGGCAG
This sequence comes from Bradymonadaceae bacterium, assembly GCA_028274765.1. GTDB lineage: Bacteria > Myxococcota_A > Bradymonadia > Bradymonadales > Bradymonadaceae > CAJXPB01. Next base: position 3,158 of record JAQCND010000218.1, on the reverse strand, counting down.
GCCCTACGTCGCGCTCAAACTCACTCAGACGGGACGACAGGAGCTCGAACGCCGCTCCGAGGCCGATCATCGCAGATGGGCACTCGTCGTCGACGGCGAGATCGTCACCGTGCTCAAACATCTCAAGTTTACCGAAGGAGCCCTGCTCGTCTCGACGCCGAAACATCTCTCGAGTGACGACGCCAGTCTGAGATGGGCGCGCCAGGTGGCGGGTCGCTTGATGGCTCCCATCCCCGTTCCACTCGCCGAACTATCCGACGATTGATGGGGCTCTCGAGCTCTTTCGCTCCTCTAAAACTGAGGAGCATGGATCTCGTCGCCGTCGACACCTCGTCGGTTCAAACATGATCCTCGGCATTGTACCCTCCGAGACTTGCCTTCCAGACCTCCGAGACGCCATGTCGAATGATCTGTTGCCGGAATCGATCCGCGGTGGCTGGTATTGGATGCCCCGAGATTACGAGGAGGGCGACGTCGACGACGAAGACGTCGAGCTCGCCCTCTTTCGCCTCGACGAAACCTTCGAGCGCGGACGGCTCGAGGACGATACGTGGGAGACGTCCGATGGAGGTGAGTTCACGTTCGACGGGAAGTTTCTCATCGTTCGAGGTGGACGCACCCGGACCTTTCGCGTCCACCCACGGCATGCGTGGCACTGGTACCTCGAGGGGAAAAAAGACGATCACCATCTCCTGCGAGGCCGAACGGGCCCCCACACCGAGCCGAAACTGTCACGAGATCGGCAACAGGCGATCGAACGTCTTCCCATGCAAGTGCTCGTGCGCTCCCGGGCCGATTTGAAGAACCGTGGAGAGTTTGCGGATCTCGTCCACGAACCTCGTGACGGCGAGACTCGGGTGATCGCCCATCTGTATGCGGAAGTTCCCCAAAACGGGCGTCTCTGGCTCGCTCTAACCCCCCTCGCTTCGGGCCTCGACGTCGACACCTGGATGACGATCGTCCGCCAGTCCTATCTCGACGTCCATCTCGACGCTCCCGACTCGATCGAGCATGTCGACGTCGCTTGTCCCGAGCGCGATGCTCTGGCAACCCTTCGCTACCAGGGCTGAATACCGGGATCGGGAAGGGAGGAGGAGAGCTCTCATTCGTGCGTGACCCTCATGGTGATGGACACTGATACGATTTGGGATTGGGGGCTTCGACCGGACTGCTCCCCCCTCGCCCGAGTTGAGCCTGCTGGTTGTCTCCCCAGCACTTCATCTGAGGGAGCTGCGGGCTGGTGATGAATCCACAACTGTGACCACCTCCGGCCGAGATCTCTTCGAACGCAATGGCCTGTCCTGGGTTTTGCGGATCGATGGTCGGTTGGGGTGAGAACGCGATCTGCTTCGACGTCTGCCCCGTCCCCAGTTGACCAACCTCGTTGTCGCCCCAGCAGAACGTGGTGCGGCGAGGCGGTTTTTTCTGGATCGCACAGGTGTGACCGCCCCCCACGTCGAGGGCACGATACGTGATATTCGAATTGTTCCCCTCCGGAGGCGCCACGGCCACCGGAACGTTACTGGACTGGGGCTTGCGAGAGCCGGCACCGATGAGACGTTCCGCTCCCCAGCAGTAGGCGTTCGTGGCATCGCCCGACACGGCGCTGGGAGCGCGGAGCGCACACGTCACGTCGCTTCCCGCGTCGCTCGAGATCGACTGGTAGTTCAGGCGCGAGCCCTTGTCGGCCGGTGACGCCACCTGTTGGGGACGGAGGATCTTGTCCGTCGAACTCCCGAGCCCCAGCTGCCCCTTGCGGTTGTCTCCCCAACAGTACGCCTTTCCCTGACTGTCGAGCGCGCATGTGTGTCGGGGACCCGCCGCGACGTGCTCGAAGTCGACCGACGAGGGAGTCGCCGGATCGACCGGGCGGTCGAGTTGCAATTGCTGCTGAGCCGGATCGATGCCGAGCTGCCCCTGCTCGTTTCGACCCCAGCAATAGATGTCTCCCCCATCGGTGACGGCACACGTGTGGTCCCGTCCGGAGGAGACGTCGACGAACGCTTTATTGGCCGACAGATTGGATTCGTCGATCTGGGTGGGCTTGGCCGTCGAGCGTGACTTGCCACTCAACCCCAATCGCCCGACCACGGGTCCTCCCCCCGAGCTGCCGATCGCCTCGTTGCTACCCCAGCAGTAGACGTCGCCTTTGGAATCTCCGGCCTGGGCGACGACGATGCCGCAGGTGTGGACGCGACCGGGAGCGAGCGTCTTGAAGACGTGTCCGCCGTCGACTTCGTTGTCGGGGTCTTGCTGGGGGTCAGGGATGCCTTCTTTGCCATCACCGAGCTGACCGTATTCATCGTCGCCCCAGCAGTGGGCGTGTCCCTCCGCCGTGAGGGTGCATGTAAACGATCCACCCGTGTAAACGGATTGTGGATCGGTGGGATTTTCATCCGTCGTTCCGTCGCAATCGTTGTCAATCTTGTCACACCCCGTCTCGTCGAACTGATAGCCGGTTTCGTCGGCGGCGAGCTGGCGGTTGCAACTCGGATATTTGCCGCTTTGGCACGCGACATCGAAGGGGAAGACCTGGCCGTTGCCACAGATTCCCTTGCTGTTGTTGTTGATGAGCATGGGATGGCACGAAGTGGGCGGGACGTCCTCGTCGACAGAGCCGTCACAGTCGTTGTCGAGATCGTCACAGGCATCCGAGGTGTTTTCGGAGGATTGGTACGCATCGGGTTCTTCACATTCGCCATTGGTGGCCTTGATGGTGCTTCCCTGACAGACGCCTCGGGCCTGGTCCTTGTAGTCACAGGTACATCCCTCGTCTTCGATGCCATCGCAGTCTTCGTCTCGGCCGTTGGCCCGGTCCTGCTGGTTGCAGGACTCCCGAGGTTCCGGCGTCACCTCGCCCTCGCAGGGACCGAGCGTCCCGTCCATCTGGCACGTCTGCGTACCTCCGGTGCAGATACCTTGCCCACGCGAATCGACGGGACCCGTGTAACACGATGTTTGCTCTCCAGGCGGCGCACATTGACATCCCTCGTCGACGGTGCCGTCGCAGTCGTTGTCGAGTTCGTCACAGAGCGGGACGGTCGATTCGTCGTCGGTGTCGTCGTACGTCTGCGGCGGCGTGCATTCGCCGGTCGAGGGATCGACGGTTCCTCCATCCATGCAGACTCCTTTGGCGAGGCCGTCGTAGTTGCACGAAC
>JAQCND010000137.1 GCA_028274765.1 Bradymonadaceae bacterium | reverse complement strand
CGCCATCAACAACATCGAAAACGTCTTTCCCGACGACACCCGCAAACTCGTCGCCGGCGGCTCCGAGGGCCAATACGCCCACGGCATCGGCTCGCCCACCCACCTCGCCGGCTGGCGGGGCTTCATCGCTCACGTCTACTTCGACGCGCCCTGGAACACGGTCCGCCTGTCGACCGAACGCGACCGGGGGAGTGTCGACATTGAGGCCGACGTCCGCGGCGACGCGCCCGTCGACAGCGTGAAGGTCGCCTCGGTCAAACGCGCCTCGAAGGCCGACGACCGCGACTTTCGCGACACCACCTGGCGAGAGAGCGAGCTGAGCCAGGAGGGCATGCAGAGCATCTGGACCGGATCGGTCGCCCCCATCGTGACCAACTACGCTCTCTACACCCAGGTCTACCAGACAATCGAGGCTCCCTCGATCCTCGAGGACCAGGAGACCATCGAGATCACGTCGAAATGGGCCTCATCGATCGCATTCAATCAGTAAGCTCCTCCACCATGCACCAGCTCGACGACCAGCTCTGGACGAAGCGCGCCCCGATGGAGTTCGTCGGCATCACCATCGAGACCCGCATGACCGCCGTCGAGCTCCCGTCGGACGCACTCTGGATTCATTCGCCCATCCCGCTCGACGACGAACTCCGCACGTGGGTCGACGACCACGGCCCTGTCGCCTACGTCGTCGCCCCCAACCGCTTCCATCACGTTTTCGTCGACGAATGGATCGAGGCCTACCCGGAGGCAACCGTCTGCGCCGCCCCCGGCCTGCCCGAGAAGCGCGACGACCTCGAATTCGACCACGTGCTCGTCGAGGATGGCGATCCCCCCTGGGACGACGCGCTCGACCAGCAACGTCTCGACGGCGCTCCCGCCCTCAACGAGGTGATGTTCTTCCACGAGCCGAGTCGCACGATGATCACCGCCGATCTCCTCCACAACGAGCCCGACCCCGACTCGTGGATCCACAAGGCCTACCTGTGGTTCAACGGCACCCTCGGCGAACCCGGCATCAATCGCGTCATCCGGTGGTTTGTCTACAAGGACAAACACGCGGTTCGCCAGTCGCTCGAACGCACCCTGACCTGGAATTTCGACCGACTGATCGTCTCCCACGGCGAAGTCATCGAACCGGAGGCCCGCCAGACGCTCCGACACGTTCTCGAAGAGGAGCTGCGATAACACCATGACCCTCTAGTCAGCGGGAGCTCTCCGCCTTCTTGCAGGTCATGGTCGCTCCCGACGTCTTCCGGGTAGGATGATCGACCCACTTGAATCGTTTACTGTGTGGAGCCCTCCTGTACGTTTCTCGTCTTCCCCTCCGATCTGCCTCCGTTCTCCACCGCCGTCCGCGCACACGTCGGTCGAGCACATGCGAGTCGCTCGAGGAGGGCCGGTCGGGCGTTTCATTCTTGTTAGGTGACTCTGATAACTCGTCTCTTTCCCTCCCGTGCACGGTCGTCGGCCGAGCGGGCGGACATGTTGCGTCGATGGACAGGAGATAGCGACCGTACGTCCCTGATGGCGAAAAAAGGCCACATGGAGAGTGCCATCATCAGCCATCGCTCCAGCTCTGAGTGGACGGGTCGCCTCACTCCTCTCGAAAGGGGGGCAGTCGGCGACGTACCCGCGAGGCCGCCCACGTCACAGTACAGGGGCAAAGCGATCGCATTGGAACATGTTCTCCCTCGTGGTTACCTCGCTCTTCCCCCCGACAAATCGCTGGAGTGACGTGCCAGCAAGACTGCTCACTTCGAGAACGTATCGAGGCGCTCCAGGCGTCGATCATCGCATCTCGTGTCCCCTCGACGTCTCCCTGGAGTGCCAGCGACTCGCCAGCTCATATCCGCGATGGTTCCATCCTTGTGCGATGGCCCTCCGTACAAGGGCGATCCAGGAGACACGAACCTGTGACGAGTCTTCCACGGGTCGTGCTCGTACTCACAGAGGGTAATCGCATGTGAACGTCTCCTTCTTCTCGGTCGACGCTCTCTCCCGACTCCGAAGGGCCGTTCGTCGACGTGCCAGCAAGTTGCTCATGTCGAAGACGTATCGAGGCGCTCCAGGAGGGGCTCGAAGGGAGGTCGGGGACGCCCCATGGAGCGCCGGCTCCCAGCCGGCTTGGGGTGCTCTATCCGGCGAAGCACACCCAGACATCGAGAGGATTGGCGAGCTCGAACGCCGAATCGCACTCGAATGCGATCGCCCCGGGATCGCAATTGACAGTGACTCGGCAGCAGGGCTATCCTTGGCAGATGTCACGATCAGGTCGCTCGATCGTCCCTCTTCACGTCCTTCGACAGGAGGTCCATTCCCATGGGTAGTCAGGATTCCGAGTATCGAACGACCTCCAACAAGCGCGGTGCCCGCAAAGGACTCAAGCGGAGCAAGACCATTTCGTCGCGCAAGCTCTCGACGGGCGGGGACGGTGAGGCGGAAGAAAAAGCAGTTCTCGACCTCGATCAGGAACGTCCCGAAACCCGAGAGGACTGTCGACTCGCCGAGCGGCCGTGTCCCTTTGTCTCCTGTAAGTACCACCTCTACCTCGACGTCAATCCCCGAACGGGCTCCATCAAATTGAATTTTCCCGATCTGGAAGTCTGGGAGCTCCCGGAGACCTGTGCTCTCGATGTCGCCGATCGTGGTGGCATGACACTCGAAGAGGTCGGCGAGCTGCTCAATCTCACACGCGAACGCATCCGGCAGGTCGAATCCAAGGGGATCGACAAAATCCAAGACGAATACGACGACGAAGATATCGCTTGAGCGAGCAAAGGGCGTCCATCTGACGTTCCTCCCGACTCCCCACGACGTCGGTCGGGGACCCCGTCACTTCCGGTTCCCGACACTCTCTCGAATGTCTGCCTCGAGCTCGAGACCCATCCTCGCCCTCGAGCGTCGTCAGCTCCCAAACAACGTGGAGAAGAAACTCCCGTCCTCGTCATCGTTCTGATGATCTTGGTGTTCTTGTTCTGCTTCGTCTCGCTGCTGATCGTCCGTCTCCGTCGGTTCGGGGGAGGAATCCGGCGACGAAGCGGGCTCTTTGGTGCGCGTTTCGGCCTCGGCGGGCTCGTCCTTCCCGTTGACCTCCGTGTCGGACGAAGGGGACTCCGAGCGGTCGGTTTCGGCGTCGGACCGATGGGCCGCTTCCCCGTCGCGATCGGCGCGAGTCCGCTGTGACGTATCTTCGTCTGACGGGGAGGGTACATCCGGCTCGTCGGTACGAGCGGTGGTTTCGGAGTCCGAGTTGTCTGTCGACGAGGGAGAAGGAGTTTTTATATTGGGTCTGGGAACGGACCGCTCGGCCTCTATCTCGACCTCGCCTGATGGCGGAGAATGCCTCTGGTCGCCGAGGACGTCATCGAGGAGATCTCCCTCCTCTTCACCCTCGTCATCGGAGGTCCCACTGGCGGGACCTAGACTCTCGCGAGCCAAGGCATCGAGGCTACTCGAATTTTCGTCGAGCCCCTCCTCTTCGTCGTCGTCTCCTCCGAGTTCCAGAGTAATATCCTCGGGTTGACGCTCCTTGCTCTTGTTCATGTCGTCATCGAGTGAATCGATGATGCTATCGAGCTCGTCGTTGCCCCCCGTGGGCGTGTAACTGACATCGGATCGAGTCGAGTCCGACACCTTCTCCCGCTCGCTCGTCGCCTCGGCTTCTGAAGACGTCTGCGCGCCAGCTTCTCGACTCGAAGTGGCGTCACGAGTGGGCTCCGTCCCCAGTGATCCATTGGCAGGCGCATACTCGGACGAGGAGGCCGGGGACTCCGGAGGAGCAGAGTCTGGAGCAGATGGTTGTTGCGCTCCGGAGTCTCCCGTGTCGCCGCGCTCTCGTTCGGTTTCAGACGGTGCTGGATCCGAGGGTGGAGGCTCGTCGGCGATAGATTCGTCGACGTCTCCAACCGTATCGACTTCGTTCGATTCCGAAGGTTCAAGAGAGAGGTCGTCGGAGACGCGCGATTCGAGATCGTCTTCGTTTTCGACGTCCATCGGTTCTTCGTCCGATGGGGCTCGGTCAGTTGAGTCCCCTCGATGCATCTCCCCGAACTCGTCCGAATCCGACGCTGCTTCAGGAGAAGCGGGGTCCGGTGCCGCCGGGGACGACTGAGAGTCGGTCGAGGACGTTTCCGGCGTATTGGCCGAGGCACTGGAATCGGGAGACGTCTCGTCGGCTCTGTCGTTTGCTTCAGACTCCGATTCCCGGGATTCGGTCGCAGGCTCCGATTCCATGCCCCCCTCCACGGCGACTTCGTCTTCTTTCGCCTCGCTGTCTTCCGACTCGTCCGATTCGAGGTCGGTCGATAGCTCCGATAGACCCTCGGCGTCGACATCGATGTCCGAAGCCGTTTCGGCAAGCCCTTCGTCGGCAGGCGCATCGGGCTCCGATTCTTCGGTCGATGGGGACACGTCCGGCGGGTCGTCCGATGGATCATTGGTCTCGATCTGCTCGTCCGACGGAGATTCAGAGTCATCTCCAAAGAGGGCGTCGTCGTCCGAGCCTTGGTCTTCTCCAAACATGTCGTCATCTTCGCTTTCATCCTCGCCGCCTCCGAAGAGAGCAGCTCCTCCTTCATCTTCAGACGACTCCGAGTCTTCATTTCCTCCCTGGAAGACGCCGTCGAACATGTCGTCGAATGCCGATTCGTCTTCTTCAAGCCCGAGATCGGGAAGCTCTTCTTCAGAGTCTTCGGACTCGTCGTCGAAGGCCATGATCTGGAGACCGGCCTCGGTTTCGCCGATCTGTTTGGGTTCGCCTTCGGACTCGGAGGTGTCGTCGGCCGTCTGTTCGGTTTCGCTCTCCTCCTGGGAGCGCTCCGAAGCCTCTATTTCGTCGTCGAACTCGTCGACAGTGTCGGAGGACGTCATCTCCGTCCGATCGGGCGAGGCAGAAGAGGAGGCGACGTCGTCGGAGCTCTCCGGCTCGACCGATTCCGTCTCGTACTCGGACGTCACAGTGTGCGAAGCGGGCTCCTGCTCTGGAGGAGGCGCTCGATCGGAGGGCGCCTCGGCGGATGGCTCGGATTCGTCGTCGAGCCAGCCGTCGTCCTCGTCCGACTCGGGCGCTCGGGGCGATTCGTCGACCGCCTCGGGTTCGTCGTCGAGCCAGCTGTCGTCCTCGTCCGATTCGGGCGCTCGGGGCGATTCGTCCACCGCCTCGGGCTCGTCGTCGAGCCAGCTGTCGTCCTCGTCCGATTCGGGCGCTCGGGGCGATTCGTCGACCGCCTCGGGCTCGTCGTCGAGCCAGCCGTCGTCCTCGTCCGATTCGAGCGCTCGGGGCGATTCGTCGACCGCCTCGGGTTCGTTGACCGCCTCGGGTTCGTCGTCGAGCCAGCTGTCGTCCTCGTCCGATTCGGGCGCTCGGGGCGATTCGTCGACCGCCTCGGGTTCGTCGTCGAGCCAGCCGTCGTCTTCGTCCGACTCGGGCGCTCGGGGCGATTCGTCAACCGCCTCGGGGTCGTCGTCGAGCCAGCTGTCGTCCTCGTCCGATTCGGGCGCTCGAGGCGCCTCGGCGGATGGCTCGGACTCGTCGACCGCCTCGGGGTCGTCGTCGAGCCAGCCGTCGTCCCCAGAGTCGAGATCGACTTCTCTCTGGAGTTCGGGTTCTTCCGAGGGAGCGGAATCGGGGTCGCTCGCATCTTCGACCGATGCTCCCTCCTGTGAGCCGAACAACGTATTCCCCTCGTCGAGGGAGTCCTCCGTATCATCCCCGTCGAGCGCCGGTGGCTCGGAGGATGGTCCCTCGTTCGAAGGCGCCTCTGGCGGGGGAGAGTCGAGGTTGTCCGCCTCGATGTCGGGCGATGATGCCTCGGAATGGACCGCTTCGGCCTCTAGATTCGCCCGATCGTCCTGACTGTTGTCGAGGTTCTCTCCGTCGGGAAAGGCTTCGGGGGGAAGATCGCGTTCGCTGATAGGATCGTCCCCGGGAGCCGTCTCTTTGACTTCACTCTCCGAGGGTGTCGACTTCTCCGACGTTGCTACCGATTCGGGCTCGAGCGGCTCCGAGCCGGGTTCGTTCCCCGAGAGTGCCTCTTTGTCTTCGAACAGTTCGGTCGGCGAAGATTCGGGCGTCTCGAGTCCCGAGGGGGTCGACGTACGTGCTTCGTCTCGCCCCGTCGACAACTCACCGTCACCTCGATCGGGGGGCTTCTCGGAGGGCGACGAGGGTTCGGGGGGAGCGAACGTTGGAGATGAACCTCCTTCCAATTGCGCCGATTCCGAAGGCTCCGAGGACGAAAATTCGGAGGGGGCGGAGTCCTCTATTTCGTCGGATTTGGAGGGGGCGGACGCCTCGAGCCCCACTTCCCCCGGCTCGGCATCGGTCTCGGGGGACGAAGCCTCGGTGAACGACTCATCAGTAGTATCGACTTCACTCTCGCCGTCGAGCCCCTCGTCTTCAGAGTTGGCGTACTGCGAGATGGCCTGGTCGGCGAGTTCGGCGGACATCTCGCGCGTGTCGTCGGCGCCCTCCGCTACAGCACCGGGCTGAGGCTCGTTTGGATGGGTCGCGAGAGGGCCAGATTCGTCGTCTCGCTGGTCGGCTTCCATCCCCGAATCGCCGTGTTCCCCCGGCGTCGAGCCCGATCCGCGATCGTAGCGTTCCTCGATGACACTCTGGACGATGGCTTTCGACTCGGGGCTGAGATGGGTGTACTCGACGACCACTCCCGCCGATCCCTCTCCATCGTGGCCGGAGCGCCTGAGCTTCTGGACGACACCCTGGCCGAGAAAGGCCCGCGTCCCGTCCTCCAACATGAACTCGAATCGTAGATTGGCTCCCTCCGGTTTGAGTTGGCTCTCGTCCATCGGGATGAACATCTGTCCGGGCCGAATGAAACGAGAGTACCCCTCGATGAAGTCTTCGATGGTTTCGTAACGAAGGCGAGCTCGGATGACTGGAATACTTGAATCTGTCATGTGTCGTCCTTCGGCTTGATCGCCCGGATACGTTGTCCCATTTCGTGACATGTTTGGCATGCGCTCGAGGCCCCCGATACGAGCCATGAGGCCCCGGGTCCCGTCTCAATTGTTGTATTGTATGCCTACATCGATGGCCTGCACAAGCTCATCAACGTCCTCTCCGCGGGAAAGGGGCCGAGCGGATGCCGTGGGATACGTCATGGCATGACGCCTGCGGTCGACAGACCCGGTGATCGGCCGGCGGGGCCGCCGGCGTTCTTTGCACACGCGTCGTCGAGGACCCACGGACTCGAGCCCCCCCGGAAGTCACGAGCCGACTTCACGACTCCTTCGCGATCGCTCCCTCGAGCCGGGGACGTCAAAAGTTGTCGACTTCGATATCGTCGAGCTCGAAGTCGTCGGCTTCGTCATCTCCCTCGAAGCGATCCCACTCGGCATTGTCGGAGGTCGAGTCGACTCCCTTGACTTTGAGCTCGAAGTCGTCGGGATGGGAGGCTTGCGCCAGCGCCTCGTCGTAGGAGATGTATCCCTCATGGAGGAGCCGAAGTAGCGACTGATCGAATGTCTGCATCCCGTACGTATCGACTCCTTCGGCGATCTGTTCGGTGATGGCATTCGAGCCCGCCTTGTCGAGGATGAGTTCTTGGATGCGTCCCGTCGACACCATCACTTCGACCGCGGGGACGCGGCCATCCCCATCGGCACGCGGAATGAGTCGTTGAGCAATCACGCCCTCGAAGAGATTGGCGAACTGATACCTCGCCTGATCGCGCTGGTGCGGGGGAAAGGCCGTCACGATACGTTCGACGGCATCGGCCGCATCGATCGTATGGAGTGTCGACAGGACCAGGTGACCCGTCTCGGCAGCTGTCAGGGCGATTTCCATCGTCTCGTAATCTCGCAGCTCCCCGAGCATGATGACGTCCGGGTCCTGGCGCAGAGCCGCTTTCAGGGCACGCTTGTAGGAATAGGCATCTTCCCCGACTGCTCGCTGGTTGACGATGCTCCGCTTGTCGCGGATGAGGTATTCGATGGGATCTTCGATCGTGACGATGTGAGCCGTTCGGGTTCGGTTGATGTGATCGAGCATCGCCGCAAGCGTTGACGATTTCCCACTTCCCGTCGCCCCCGTTGCCAGAACCAATCCCCGTCGTTTGTCGGCGAGTGATTCGACGACATTCGGAAGATTCAATGTATCGATCCCGCGAACTTCAAAGGGGATGACCCGAAAGACGATGCTGATGTCCCCCGATTGCTGAAAGACGTTGACTCGAAATCGTCCCACCCCTGGAATGCCGTAGGAGAGATCGATATCCAGATGCTCCTGGAAGTCTCGCTTCTGCTGGTCGTCCATCATCTCGGCCGCCATGCGCCGTGTCACCTGGGGCGAGAGGGCATCGGTATCTCGCGCTGGAAGGAGCGAACCATCGACCCGAAACAGCGGCGGCAATCCAGCCTTGACGTGAATGTCACTGGCGCCCCCTTGAACGCCCATTTTCAAGATCTCGTGGAGATCGGGTGGTGTATCGCTCATGGATACGTCATGCTCCAAGTCGATGATGTCCGAACAAATTGTCCCGGGAGATTACCAATTGTTCGTTTCAATGTCACGCCTACCGTGTCCACCGTGAGGACCATCGCATGCTTCGTCGTCTCATCGTGGAGGCGTCTCCGGGAAAATATCATCTCGGGGGGGCAGCGACTGCAGCCGACTCGGGGGAAAGAGCGAAGCGGGAGGGACGGCAGAGGTTGCGGCTCAAAAGTACCGAGACGTGAGGAGAGGCGGACATCGCCCAGAAGGACTCGAGGGGGTCCGCTCGGATACCGTGGGAGACGCCGTCGCACGACGCTTGTGGTCGGCCGACTCGATGATCGGCCGGCAGGGCCGCCGGCGTTTCCAACCACGCGTCGTCGAGATCTCACGGACCTGAGTTCCCCCCGACTCGAGGCGAGCGTCTCGAACGACCCCGAGCTCTCTGATGGAACTCTAATCGGGCCGGAGCGAGATGCCGGCCCGAACGGCTCGCTCACTCGTCGTCCTCCTCTTCGACCTCTTCGTCTTCGGTCTCGGCCTCCTCGTCGTCTCCGAACTCCTCTTCGACCAGCGGCAGGTCGTGGTGATCGCGGATTTTGTTCTCGATCTCCGCTCGCATCTCGGGGTGGTTGCGCAAAAATTCTTTGGCGTTGGAGCGTCCCTGTCCGAGGTTTTGGTCGCCGTAGCTGTACCAGGAGCCTGCCTTCTCGACGATGTTGAGATCGGTCCCGAGGTTGAGAATGTCGCCCTCGCGACTGATCCCTTCGCCGAAGATGAGCTCGAACTCGGCCTCTCGGAAGGGAGGAGCGAGCTTGTTTTTGACGACCTTGACCTTCGTCTCGTTGCCGATCTGCTCCGACCCGTCTTTGATGTTGCCTCGACTCCGGATGTCGAGACGCTGGCTGGCGTAGAACTTCAAGGCTCGGCCTCCCGACGTCGTCTCGGGATTGCCAAACCGCACCCCGACTTTCATGCGGATCTGGTTGATGAAGATGACGCAGGTACGCGACTTGTTGATCGATCCGGCGAGCTTCCGCATCGCCTGGCTCATCAGCCGGGCCTGGAGTCCGACGTGGCTATCGCCCATCTCGCCCTCGATCTCGGCGCGGGGCGTCAGAGCTGCCACGGAGTCGATAACAAGAATGTCGATGGCGTTCGAGCGGACCAGCATGTCGACGATCTCGAGAGCCTGTTCGCCCGTATCGGGCTGGCTGACCATCAGATCTTTGGTGTTGACGCCGAGCTGTTTGGCGTAGGGGACGTCGAGGGCGTGCTCAGCATCGACGAAGGCTGCGATTCCGCCCTGTTCCTGGGCACTGGCGATGGCGTGGAGCGCCAGCGTCGTCTTGCCGGAGCCCTCCGGTCCGTAGATCTCGACGATTCGGCCCGGAGCGAGCCCTCCGACGCCGAGCGCCACGTCCAAAGCGAGCGATCCGGTCGGAATCGGCTCGTCAACGTCGACGGCGAGGTCATCCTCGCCGAGGCGCATGATCGCGCCCTCTCCGAACTCCTTTTTGATCGAATCGACGGTCATGTCGAGCGCTTGCTCTTTGTCCGTATCCTGAGAACCCATAGTCGATACCTCGTGGTGGTCAAACCGATGATGGCGGTGCTGATGAATGGCGAAGACGGGCCGCGACACTCGAGAGCTCGTCTCACCGGGGGCGCATCGAGGGGACGATGTCACCCGTCGCGTCATTCCGAGCGCAGGTGCGTTCCCACACCCACATGGAGCCTCGAATTACACCTATAGATTGCGCGGCTCGCCTCGGATCGTCAAGTTGACGAGCGACGTCTGAACCAATTGATTTGATTATAACGATCAAAAACTGGCTCTCCGGTCGATACCTCGACGCAACAGGGGTAGACCTCTCTCATCCCAACGTCTCGTCTTCGGTCGCCTCCCTCTCGGGAGACCCTCCATTTATGATCGTCGATCGATTCGGCCGATTTGTTGCGTGATCGCCTCCATGAGGACGACGAATCGTCAGGGCTTCAGGGGAGCGCGCCGGATGATCGTGTATTCCGCCCCGTCGGGCGTGCGTTCGGATTCGTACAGAACCCATTCATCGACCTCGAATGACCCGAACGGCCCCTGGGGGAGCTGATTTTCGAGACGGGCGAGATTGGGGGAACGGCTCGATTTGACGCGGCCGAACGTCACGTGAGCCTTGTAGGGATGTTCGTCTCGCTCGATGTTGAAGCGCTCCTTCAACTCGTCCTCGAAGTGGTCGTGGACGTCCACCAGCCGTTCGTTGCTCTCCGAGTCGACATCGACCCAGAGGACTCGAGGGTTGTTGGGACGAGGAAAGGCCCCGAGTCCGCCGACTGTCATCTCGAAAGGGGCGACTCGACTGGCATGGTCCTCGAGCACCTCGCCGACGGGGTCGACGAGGTCGCTCTCGGTGGCGCCGAGAAACTTCAGCGTCAGATGGATGTTCTCGGGGGGCGTCCAGCGCATCCGCATGCTTCCGTCGAGTTGCGAGCGGAAGTCGTCCTGGAGGGACTGGATGCCGGAGACGATGTCGTCGGGAAGATCGATAGCGACAAAGAGTCGTTTCATGACGTCGATACGCGAGAGTCAACAAGCAGCGAGCAAGTAGGAGTCCCCTGATCGAGGACGGATACTACGTCAGCCCGCTCGCCATCACAAATAAGTCGCCAAGAGATCTGAAGGGTGTTCGCATGGAAACTCGATGCAACGTACGATCTCGCCGAAAGGCTCGAGAGGTGGCGGTTCGTCGCTACATAGCTCGCCCTCGATCGCGAGTGTTCGATCCTTCCAGGCCGGCGTGGCCGCCCACTTCCGGGGGAAGTACAGGCGCGCTCCGGGAGGTGTCGGCGGCACGATACCTTCTTTGGGAACGCTTTGATATGTCTTCGTCGTGCTCGGGCGTCTGTGATGTGAGCAGCTCGCCGGCACGTCGACGAGCGCCCCCCCGGTTGCCACGCACGACGAGATCCGCTACTGGCGTGTCATACATGGGTCCGCTCGGATACCGTGGGATACGCTGTGGCACGACGCTTGCGGTCGACCGACTCGATGATCGGCTGGCGGGCCGCCGGCGCTCCAAACAACGCGTCGTCGAGATC
>JAQCND010000217.1 GCA_028274765.1 Bradymonadaceae bacterium | reverse complement strand
GCACATCTCTCGCACCGAGACCTGACGAAATAGGCGCAAAAACCCCGGATCGGTGCAGATACCGATCAATAGCGATACCTATGTGCACACGGCTACCACCTTCAACTGACCACGATGGAGATAGGGCTTGAAAAAATCCGCGAAGTTCTCGTCGCTCTTGGAGTGGGCGCCGGCACCGAGCAGATCGTTGGGATTGGTCAAATAGAGGACGACCTTCTCGCGCTCGAGGATGGCCTCGGTCATCTCCTTGAGCTTGGTCTCCCAGTCCCCGAGATACCGCGTGCCGCTGATCAGCTCGCTGGTGTTGGTCTCGAGTACCTCCCATTCGTCGTCCTCCTCGACGAGACGACGGGTGAATTCGTGGATGATCGCGGTCTTGCCGACGCCCGCGTCGCCGACCAAGAGGATACTGCGCTCGGTATCGGGGTCTGTACAGTGGTCGAGCAGCAACTGGACTTTCTCCTCTCGACCGTAAGCGTGTTCGAGAAACTCGCGTTCCTCCTCGGTGCTCAACAGTCGGCCGTACTTGTCGAGCCCGCGCTCCTCGTCGTCGGACTCCGAGGAGGGGATGCGCAGGTACTTGGCGAGCGTCCGGTAAACCTTGTGGAGATTGCGACTCTCGAAGTAATTGAGGACGAGCCGCCGCTCTCGCTGGGTGAGATCGTCACGGATCTGCTGGTAGTCGGACTCCTCCATCTCGGGTGTGAGGCGATCGAGGGCCTCCTCGGCCATCCGCTGCATGTCCTTGTCGGACTCGAGAAGTGACTGGAGGATCGCCGGCACGGACCGGGGCGAGCCCTTCTCCTGGAGCAAAGACAGTGCCTGCTCGCGTACGCCATAAGCATCGTCCTCTTCGAGACATTCGATCAGGACGGGTTCGAGCTTCGGATAGCCGAGATCGTGGAGTGCAATCAGTGCCCGGTACCGCACGTCGGCGTCGTAGTCGTCGAGTGCCTGGCGCACGGGTTCGATCACCGACTGATCGCCGACGATCCCGAGCGCAAAGAGAGCCATCTCCCGGACGTCGGCCTGAGGATCGTCGAGGAGCTCGACGAGTTGCGGCACCGACTCACTGTCTCGGAGACGCCCGAGGTTGGTCGCCGCAGCCATGCGCCGTCGGTAGTGCCAGCTCTCAAGCTCCTCGCGCAACAGGGGGGTGATGTCGGAGCCGAGGCCGTAGAGCTGATCGCGGAGATTGCGGTATGCGTCTGCGTCCTCCGCCTCTTCGATCGCCGTCAAAATGTCTCGGGCGCGTGTCGCCTGATCGTGGTCGTCCTCGACAGCGGAATCCGTGGCGTCGTCTGTCATACCTTGAGGCAGCCAGTGTCGGGGGCAGATATATCCGGATGCTCAGCCCACGACAACAAGTTACGTGACTCGCTTCTTCCAACCTCGATACGCCTCGTCGGCCGTTCAAACCGAGGCGTCTCCGGAATGAGAGGGCACCCGAACGGTTGCTCTCAAATACGCCGCCGACTCCGGGTGGACGAATGGACCCATCTCTCGAAGATATCACCGGAGGAGGTCAACGGGTCGATACGTTGGTAGCATCACATCCGGTCGAATGCTATCGTACATATGGTAGTTAAATAAACAATCGAGTGACGTCAGTTGTCGCCTCGCTCCTCCCCAAAAGGAGTCGCTCGGCGACTTGCCAGCAGGGATGCTCATTTCACAGAAATATAAAGGCGCTCCAAAGGAGAGCTCGAGGTCGTCTATGGTCCGGCGCCTTTTGGGAGCGCTGGCTCCCAGCCGGCATATGGAACGGTTCACTCTATCCCTCGAATCAAAATTTAATCTCCATTTGTACGAAGCATATCGACAGGTCACAACTAATCCGAGCACGATGTGTTCGGCCGCTCGGATATCTCCGAGAAGGCTCAGGAGGGTTACCTCGCCCAAAGGGACAGCGCCGGTTCGCTCTCTCGGGAAGATACGATTCTCCTCAGTGGCACGCAAACCAACGACCATGGATACGCCGAACTCTATTGGGGTGACTTCACGGTCGATCAGTGAACGGCACTCTTCCCTCGCCTCATTCGGACCGTTCGCCCTACCCCCGAGGGAGAGCCGAGTCTCGCCCTTGCGGTGATCGGATACTCTCACCTAAAGAGATCCCCACCCCGGACGCCCTCCGGAGGAATCGAGGGGACCGAGACGGGTGTTCGCGTCGTTCGCGACGTATCATCTCGCGCTTCCCTTCTTCCCTCCCGCGAGCCGCGAGCCACGGACGAGATCGCCGAGGTGAGGTAGAGGGCATTTTCCGCTGGACGAATCGCCCGATCGTCCCGAACAATGGAGAAGGCCAGCCGCGCGTTTCATGTGCAGAATCGCTGAGGAGTACGTCTTATGTCGGATCCCTGTCTCTTCTGTGACATGCTCGAGGGCGACGAGGATCACGTCCCGGTCTACGAGGATGAGGATCTGCTCGCCGTCATGGATCCCCACCCGATCAATCCCGGCCACCTCCTGGTCTTTCCCCGTGAGCACATCTCCGACTTTTATCTCATGGAGGACGGAGACTACGATCAGCTGATGCGAGTGTCGCGCGACCTCGCCGAGATACTGGACTATCTGTACGAACCCGAAAAAGTCGGGCTGCTGATCGCGGGCTTCGAGATCGCTCACGTCCACGTCCATCTCGTGCCCATGCACGTCTTCCACGACATTACCTCGAAGAAAATTCTCGAGGGGCAGCGCGGGAGTCCTACTCGCCTGAAACTCGAACAGGAAGCCGACCAAATCCGAGGTGTGATCGAGACCCCCGGGGAAGACGACGAAGAGGCGTAAATTTTGCCCCTCGGCCCGGTTGCTCTGGCCTCTATTCGGGTGAGGAACGTGGACAGAGACGACCTGTCTTTCGAACCGATGAATAGAACACCCGCTACGTCTGTTCGGTCGAATATAGGGATCCGTCCCGAACCTTTGGCTGGGTCGAAACTGACAGTCGGGCGATCCATCGACCTTCCAGCTGGAGCGTGGTCCGGGTCTCGATACCCCCGGTGTTTCGAGGTCGACGGCGCATCGCACGCGCGCTACTCATCCGCCGTTCACGCTCCGTTCGGTATCGACTCACATTCGTCAGTTGACACGACGAGACCTCTTACCATTCGCTTCGTCTGCCCACACGCTCAGTTGATTCTTCCTGCTCACAAGCGAGGTACGTGATGTCCAACAATCAAAACCCCTATTCCAATGTCGCGACCGAGCGCGTCGATGTCGCCTCCGAGGCCGAAGTCGAGGAGCGACTCGCCTTCATCCGCCGCACTTATCTCCATCTGCTGGGGGCGATCGTCGCCCTCGTCGGGGTGGAAGCAGCCCTCTTTCAGACAAACATACCGGAGTATGCCACCGGGATCATGATGCAGAGTGGCTGGTCGTGGCTGATCGTTCTCGGCATCTTCGGGGCCGTCGGCTCCGTCGCCGACTGGTGGGCTCGCACTCAAGAATCGACTGTCATGCAGTACGCGGGCCTCGGGCTCTATGTCGGTATCGAGTCCATCATCCTGTTGCCGATGCTCATGTTTGCCAAAGGCCAGGCCGTGGCCCTTGCAGGCACTCAGATCTCCATCATTCTCGCGGCCGCTATCGCGACACTGAGCGTCTTCAGCGTTCTGACCGGCTATGTCTTCGTCACCAAACAGGATTTCTCGTTTCTCGGCCCCTTCCTGTCGGTCGCGACCATCGTCGCCCTCGGGGTCATCGTGGTGAGCCTACTCTTTGGCTTCCATCTCGGAACGATCTTCGCCTGGTTGATGGTCGGGCTGATGGCTGGATACATCGTCTATTACACCTCGAACGTCCTCCATCACTACCGCACCGATCAACACGTCGCGGCGTCACTCGCGCTGTTCAGCGCCATCGCCACGCTCTTCTGGTACATCCTGATGCTCTTTATGAGCGGCGAATGACTGGAGAGCTCGGGGTCGCCTCGTCGAAAAGGCCCCGCATGTGAGCGCATGGGCTGCCCTCGAACGCCGAGTTTTGCCCGCGATGAGGCAAATCAACGTCAAAGCCCCGCCTCGGTATCGGCCGAAGCGGGGCTTTGGTGTGTAGGGCTCTCCTCCGCAGGAGGGTACGATGAATCGGGTCGGCTCGCCTCGCACGAGCGGATGTCTCGGGCGGGAGCCTGGGTCGGATATTCCTCTATCCATCGTTGTCCGAG
>JAQCND010000216.1 GCA_028274765.1 Bradymonadaceae bacterium | reverse complement strand
TGTCGAAGATATTCGACCCGACGAAACTCCCGATCGAATGCATGGAGTCGGGGAGGAACTTGTTGAGATACGTCCCGGTCGTACCACTCACACCATTCGTCACCGGGAGCCCATCCGTGTTCATCGTCACAGGGAGCGACCAGCTGTTTGGCACGAACGGATAGTTCAGGACGTTTTGAACTTCGTTGACGATCCCCGTGAGGCGATCGGGGGGAGGAGGCCAACTCGCCGTGACCGTCGCCCCGTTCCGTATGCCCCGTACTAACTGCTCGGCCCATCCCCACCAGGGGGTGATCTGTTTGATGTAGTTTTGGTAATTGTTGAGGGCCTTGAGTTCCTCGCCAAAGACGTCGCTGCTATAGCTGCCGTTGGGGGTTGGAAAGGGTAGGAGAGCAAATCCGGCAAAGTCTGACCAATCTCCAACCGCCTCCTCGAGGAGCATGAGACCGTTGCCGACACAGTTCCGGCACGCACACGTGTGGGCCTTGCACCAGCAAAAGGTAGGAGGGGTGTAGGTACATGGGGGGCTACAACAAATGCCACATTGTGTGGCCGTCCACCCCGCATACGCCAGGAACATCCCCCAGTACGTGTTGTGGATGCCTACCACGGTCCGTTTGGAGATGTTCGTAAACGCGAGCATGTTCATGCTTCGCGCATTGACGGCCGCCTTGCTGTAGGCCGCCGTATCGGCTGCGTTCTGGAGGTCGACCTTTTTGCGAACGACGTGACCGGCGTCCCACAACACGAGCGAGAGCATGAACAGCAACATGCACGCGGCCATGGCAGCCATGGCCACCGCACCACGGTCGTCGTCGTGGAATCGATCGAGCGTTCCATGTAGGCGGCGTGCTAGCATTGTCGTTCGTCCCGTTCGAGGTGTCTTCGACCTCTCGACGTCGTTATCGACGTCGAATCCGAACTTGCGGCTCGAGGGTCGACTCTCGTTCCAAGGTGACAAAGAATCCGTCTCGTCCCCCGACGTCGGTCTCGTGGTCGCCATGGATGTAGGAGAACCAGGGAAAGACCTGCTGCATCTCGTAATCGAAATCGACGCCCACCTCATTGTCTGTGTTGATCAGCTGAAAGTCACTGAAGGCGAGGTAGGCGTACGTCAACTTCCGGGGGGCGCGATTCCGGAGCGATTCGCTGTCGAATGCTTTGGCAAATGTGTGGGTGGACGTTCCACCTCCCCGGCCGAGACCGAGCGCACTCGCGGCGTCGGCGCTTTGCCCCTGTCTCTGCAATCCCTTTGAGAAGGTCGCCATCATCGACCGGCGATGGTTCTTTAGGACCGAGTGAGAATTGCCGTCGTCGATGTAGAAATCTCCCGGCGCCGAGGGAGCCATGGCCGAGGCGGCCGCCAATCGAGCTCGACGGCGCACCTCCTGTTCGTCGATATTGTCGGTTCCGCTGGGCATGCGGTCGATCTCGATCTCCGGCTCCCACAGCCAGGCCGTCCGAGCGCCCTGGAAAGCGGCGTACTCGACGAGAACCTGACCGATGTTGTTGATAGTGAGTTGGGCGAGTCCACTCGTCAGAAGCAAGAAGGGAAAGAGGACGATCAGGGTCTCGAGCATCACCGAGCCGCGTTTCGGCTGAATCGAGCGCTCATGTTGCTGATGGCGTCGATGTTGCCAATAGTGGAACATCCAGACGCAACTTCCCCAGAAGAAAGCAGCAAGCCCAAAGTGGAGGGCGACCGACAGGAAACTGGGCTGCCACACGCCGCTCCGAACCAGGTTGATACATTCGAGCAGTGTATGAACGTCAAAGACGATAAACAGCGAGAGAAGCCCGATGGAGAGTACCATCGCCCCATGAAACAGGAGTCCGAGGCCCTCTCCCAACCACACTTTCCAGGCCGATGGCGAAGCACCCGACGTGTTGTCTCTTTCGACCATTGTCTGTGTGTCCGGTCACTCGAGTCGAAAAACTGCCGCCTTCGGACGTGGGCAGGTTGATAGAACGCCAATTCAAACTATAACATAAGTGCGCGTCCGATAAAATCCGATAAGAAGAGTGATTGACATAAAACTATCGGCTCGCCGCCGATCATCCGAGATGACACCACAAATCTCGACGAGGAGATGTGTGGAGCGGATAGACATCGTATCATCTTCGTCTGAGTCCATCATCTCGCCGTCATTCGACGGAGCTCGAGGCCTTGGGTACGTGATCGCACCGGACGATAACAACGGTTACAGTTGAATCGGTCCTCTCGTCGACTTGAAGTTCGCGTGCCGATGGAGCTTACCGATTTCCCTTCATCTCTTCGAGTTTTTTCATCCGTTTGCGAACGGTGTTGTCGTTCTCCTGTGATACGTCCTCTGGATCTATTTTGTCCCCTTCAAATTTGTCTGACAGGTCCATGGATCCTTTCCTCGCCTCCGACATCTCCTCTCTGGCCTCGTCGAGTCGCCGGGCTTGTTGTTGGGTCAATCGACCCAGCGCTTCTGAAGAGTCGAGCCCCCGCTGAGCCCGGATGAAGCTTCGAATTTTGTCCTGGGTCGAGCCTCCTGGTCCGAAGAGTTCTCCCATCGAGCGCTTCAAAGCTTCGGGCGAGGAGTTCTCGAGATCCTCCATGCGAGTGCCACTCTGGATGCCCTCTTCCCACATGCTGCGGAGGCCTCCTCCAATCGCCGCCTGCATGCGTTCTCGGGCTCGCTCGACGGTGAGGTCCACCAGGTGTCCTTCGGCGAGCGCACAGAGCCGCTGACCCGGGTAGTCGGCCTGGGCCAGGGGTTCGAGCGCTCGGCCGCAGAGTTCGGCCCACTCGGTGTAGTCGTTGTTGAGCGCTCCGGAGCGCCCCAGACACTGGTCGCGCTCGAGCCAGGCGCTCATCTGTCGAACCAGGTCTTTATGCCCTCCCTGCATAATGAAATTACAGGAAAGTCGGAGCGCAAATCGCTGGGTGTCGGGATGTTGCAATTTCAGTTTGTCGAATCGTGCCTTTTCCTTTTTGTTGAGCTGCGTCCGATACACTGAGGCTCGCAGCAGGGGACTGGCGAGTTCGCGGGCGATCGTTTCGTTGATCGAGGCGTCGAGTTCCGCTCCGATCGCGCGCCCCTCGCCGACGTGATCGATCAGCTGAGAGGTACAGCATTGCTGGAACGCATCGGGTTCGTCCCCAACCGCACAGCGCAACAGCGCCGGCGTCCCTATCGATGCGCGATCGGGCAGGGTCAACACGGGATCGAGGCGTCGACAGGCCTCGCGGGGGCGGGCCGAGGCCTGGGACGTGGCCGCATCGATCCAGCGCGTCTGGAGGACGCGCGACAATTTCACCGCCCTCGAGGCGACTTCAGCGGAATCGGCCTTGCGACTGGATTCGATACAGGTTCGGGCGAGCTGGGGGCGACGCTCCAGGTGCTCGAGGAGTTGAGCTCGCTGGAGGCCGGGCCCCGTCTCGACGATACGGCGACAGGCCCGAGCCGCGACCGATCGATCGGGATCGTCGAGCGCGGCGAGTTCGATCTGACGCCAACGGTCGCCCTTGGCCGCCATCGTCGACGTCACCTTCGCCGAAGCGACTTGTGACTCGGGGAGCTGCTGGAGCACTCGAGCCCGCACTCGAGCGCTCATCCAGGCCGAGCCAAAGGCCACCCCGACTCCAGCCGACACGAGCGTCCAGACGAGGGCGGCGCGAAGCATGGAGCGATCTTCGTTTCGATCTGAATGATAGTAAAAGACGACGAGCCCGTTGAGACAGAGCAACAGGATCGCGATGGCACTCCCGGCCAGAAGCATGGGGGTGGTGGGTGCCAACCATTGAGTGAGGGTCAGATAACCGACAATGGCCATGCCGAGACACGTCACCCCGATCGAAATCTTTGTATAGATCGAGCTTGAAGCGTCTTGTGCCGACACGATGGATACCTCGTGGAATAACAGAGGATGTCAGTGGTAGCGCGAGCCTAACTCGTCACGTCAACTGGATGAAGGTTCAGCAGTGTTGTCCTCGAGTTCTCCCGCCTTCCATTCGCGCCGAAGCAGCGAGTAAAGTTCGAGGTCGAGATATCGGTCGGTACGTCGCCCGGCCTCCCGGAGCCGGCCCTCGCGGGTGAATCCGAGTCGCCGCGGGATCGCACAGCTCCGCTCGTTGTCCGGTGCGGCCCGAATGACCACGCGATGGAGACGTCGGTACTCGAAGGCATAATCGATGAGGGCTCGGCACGAGCGCGTCGCGAGCCCCTGGCTCTGGGCGTCTCGGTGGAGCCAGTACCCCACTTCCCCTTTCTGATCGCGGAGGTGAATGCCCACCACTCCCTGAAGGTCGCCCTCGTGGACGATGCCCGTCTGGATCGATTCGTCTTGACCGAATTTGCGTCGCGCACGCCGTATGAACTCGACGCTGTCGTCGACCTCCGTATTGTGTCGCACCCAGGGGAGCCAGCGCTCGAGGTACTCTCGACAATCGTCGATCAGCGCAAAGAGACGCTCGGCATCGGCATCTTCCATCAAACGGAGTTCGATCTCGTCGTCGACCTCGAGTGTAAACATGATTCGGAGAGCTCTCGAGAGTATACGATGCCTTCATCCGACTCGACGAGCCATCATGCGGTCGCAGTCGACAACAATCATATCAGATATGGTCACGTTGGCACAACGCAGATCGCATTCGAACTCCGTGCAGCGCGTCCCCGTTTCTCCTCCTCTGTCGATCTCGGTCTCGTATGCCTGCCACGTGAGCATTCCTCGTCGAGGCGACCCGTCCGAGCCCTCTCTCGACGACATCCTCGAGCACCTCGAGTGGCCGGATCGGAACGAAGAGCTGGTTTCAACACACTCGAACGGGGCTGCGGTCGCGGTAGATGCGGCGATCACGGCGTCGACGTCCCTCCACGATCCCTATTTCGGTCTTACGGTCGGTTCGGCTCTTTGGAGTCCGTCTCAACACGTCGATGTGGGACCTGGAGCGCCGGCGCCTCGCCAGCTTGGGTCGACTGCTCAACCAGTTTTGAAACCCACTCTCAGCCCCCGCACGCCCAGCCACACCCTCGCTCTTCAAGCATGGACGAACCCACGTCTCGAGCGTAGATGTTTCGAGGCTTCTCGCGCCGAGGGCGAGTCCAGAGCCCGAACAAATGTCGGCTGATGACATGCCTCTGGACGGTCTCTCGGGACGTGTCGTGGACATGCTCGAGATGGATTCAATGCCCCTCACGAGGCGATCGAGGCCCTTCGTGGCGAGAATGCCGACGCCTTTCGACTCCCTTCGATGTCCGCAGACTCTCCCTTGAGCATCTGTCTCCGTGCATGTGTATTGAAATGGGCTTGTGTTTCCCTATCGGGACCCATCCGTGATACGATTGCACGGAACGCTTTGAGAGTATCCGGGGCGAATGCGGTTTGGCGGGTCCCGTCGACGGCTCCGTTCATCTCGACACCACGCTCATAGATTTCATGAGTCACGAAAATCCGACATCCTCCGAATCGTCTCGCCCTCGAGATCAGGAGGGACACTCGACCGATGTCGAGGGGGACGCGCCGTCCGATCCATCGCCCGACGATACGGAGCCGCCCGTTCCGGATCGGTCGTCGGGCCCGCAGCCCGGATCTCTCTACGAGGCCGACCACCAAGACCTCCCCGTCGTCGGGATCGGGGCGTCGGCCGACGGGCTCCAGGCGCTCAGGACGTTCTTCGAGGCGCTGCCCGATGCCCCGGGCATGGCCTTTATCGTGATTCAGCATCTCTCGCCCGATCACGAGAGTTCACTCGCCGACATTCTCCAGCACGAAACCGAGATGACGGTCGTCCAGGCGACCGAAGACACGCCGCTGAGCCGCGATCACGTCTACGTCATCCCGCCCGATCGGCAGATCCTCGTCGAGGATGGGATACTCCATTTGAACGAACTTCCCGACGGCGAGCTCAAGCGCACGACGATCGACTTTTTCTTTCGGTCGCTCGGCGAAGATCAGCAGGAACGCTCGGTGGGCATCATCCTCTCGGGGACGGGGAGCGACGGCGCGGCGGGTCTCCAGGTCATCAAGCGCCACGGCGGGCTGACGATGGTCCAGGACCTCGAGGAGGCGGGCTTCGAGGAAATGCCTCGCAACGCCATCAACACCGGCATCGTCGACGTCGTCGCGTCGGTGGGCGAGCTCGCCGACCGCCTGATGGACTTCTTCGAATCGAATGCGCAGTACGGCCCCCTCCAGGCGCCCGACGATCTCAAGGGCGACGAACGACGAGCGCTCGACAAGATCCTGAAGCGGGTTCGCATTCTGACGGGCCACGATCTGGCCGAATACAAACATCCCACCGTCCTGAGGCGCATCGGCCGCCGCATGCAGATTCTGCGCCGGGAGTCGCTGCAGGATTACTACCACTACCTCGAGTCCCACAACGAGGAGACCTCGAAGCTCTTCTCGGAGCTGTTGATCAAGGTCACTCAGTTCTTCCGGG
>JAQCND010000127.1 GCA_028274765.1 Bradymonadaceae bacterium | reverse complement strand
TCGTGCTGGTTGGGCGGCAAGCGCCGTGGAGCTCGGGGGCATCGAGCTCGACGACTACGGCCTCGCACACGGGGTGGGAACGGTCGCGCTGGCGATCATTCTGTTCGACGGGGGGTTTCGGACGTCGATGGCGGCCGTGCGGACGGCCTGGAAGCCCGCGCTGTCGCTGGCGACGCTAGGCGTGGTCGTGACGGCGGCGATCATGGCGGGAGCCGCCCACCGGATGCTGGAGCTATCCGTTCTGGAGGCACTGCTTCTGGGGAGCATCGTGGCCTCGACCGACGCCGCGGCGGTCTTCTCGATCCTGCGCTCTCAGGGGTTGCAGCTCGGCGAGCGGCTGGGGGCGACGCTCTCTTTTAGCCTTTGGACCACGGGTGCAGGCGTTCGACGATTGCGCTCCCCGACCAGGAGACGTATCTGTATGGGTCATGGCACCACCATTCGAGATGGCCAATCTCGACATTCGACCGGCATCGAGGCTCCGAGGCGAACAGTCACATGAACTGGAATGCCCTCCGATACCAGCTCTGGCGCATTCTCAACGACCCCGACGACCCGCGCTATCACTGGTTTCTCTGGACGATCAACGTATTGATCCTGGCGAGTTTCGGGATGCTCGTCTTCGAGGTCCTGGGCGATCCGAGCCCTCGAACGCTTCAAGTGCTCCACACGCTCGATCGCGTCGTGCTCGCCATTTTCGCGGTCGAGTTCATCGCCCGTCTGGCCGTCATCCGACGTTGGAAACCCGACAGTATCGAGCTGTCGTTCTGGGGGAAATGCAAGTACTTCGTGTTCAGCCGCCTCCGCTTCATCTTCAGCCCGTGGGGATTGATCGATCTCGTCGCCCTGCTTCCGATCTTTCCGTTTTTGCGCTCATTGCGCATTTTGCGGCTGATTCGACTCTTTCGCTCGGCTCAGGTCCTTCGTCCCGTCCAGGGCGTCTTCGATGCCCTCCGCAACAACTCCCTGTTGTTCGCGGTCGCTTTTGGGTTCGTCGCCGCCAACATCGTGCTCAGTGCGACGATGCTCTTTTTTGCCGAGGTCGACACCAACCCCAAGATCAACTCGCTCACGGACACCCTCTGGTGGGCGATCGTCACGATCTCGACGGTGGGTTTCGGCGACATTACCCCCCAGACGCCGGGGGGGCGTATCATCGGGGCGGGATTGATGCTATCGGGGATGCTCTTTATCGCCATGATCGCCGGTGTCGTCAGTTCGACGCTGGTCGGACACCTCCTTCCTCTACGCAACGAACAGGTGCGCATGTCGTCGACCACCGATCACATCGTCATTCTCGGATGGAACGACAACGTCCCGATGCTGCTCGACCAGCTCGGAGGCGAATACGACGATGAGCCGCCGCCCATTTTGGTGCTGGCGCCGCGCGAGCGTCCCGATCCCCTCCCGACCTCGATTCCCTACGTCGAGGGTGATTTCACCAAGGAGTCGAATCTGGACAAGGTTCGCCTCGAGTACGCCAAGACGGTCATCGCCGTCGCCGACGATTCCGACCACGGGGCGCGCTCCCAGGGGCGAGATGCGACGACCGTCCTGTCGGTCTTTACGGTCCGGCGACGTGAACGGCAGTTCGACGTCGAACGCAGCGAACCCCTCCATATCTGTGCCGAGATCCTGGACCCGGAAAACGTCGAACACGCGCTGTCGGCGGGGGCCGACGAGGTCATTCCCAGCTCGCTGCTCGGGTACGGGGCAGTCGCTCACACGGCTGGCAATCCCGGCATCGGGGACATCGTCACCAATCTCGTCCTCTCGACGCGCCACAACCTCTATACCTCGGAACTCCCGATGCACTACATCGAGGGCGAGGAGCTGCCGTTTCGCGAGCTTCAACAGAGGCTCCAAGACGACTACGACATCATGCTTCTCGGCTACATCCGGGGAGACGATTTTCGGCTCAATCCCCCCAAGGGCACGACACTGAGAGTCAACGACGAGCTCATCTACCTCGGTGACGAACGCATCGAGAATGGAGAGGAGGAGTGAGGCAGGGGGCTCGGCGTCTCGTCCCGACACGTGTGAATGCGAAGACGAGCCAGGAGGGAGTTCTCTCGCGGCCGAGCCCCAATGTTCCCCTCACTCCACCGAATATCCCGCCTGTCGCCACGCCTCGACGGCATCGCCATCGAAGTGCACGAGATCGTCGAAGCCCTCGGCCTCGAGGAGACTGATTGCGATCGAGGCGCGAACCCCCGAACCGCAGTGGACGACGAGTTGACGGTCGCGCGGTAGTTCGTCGAGATGATCGGTGATCCGCCCGTAATGGATGTGTGTCGCGCCCGGAATATGGGCCTCGCGATACTCGCTCCGGGAGCGCACATCGAGGATGAGCGCATCGTCGGATTCGACGGCCTCGCGAGCTCCCTCGGGCCCGACCTGTTCGTGACTACTCTGCTCGTCGGACCATTCGCCGGTCGGCGGTATCCAGCCCGTAAAGTCGGTGAGTCCGATGCGATACAGCCGGCGCCTCGCCTCGTCGAGATGGGCCTCGTCGACCTGCAATACCAGCGGTCGATCGTACGGGGCCACCCAGCCGGCATGAGCCGAGAGATTCGCCAACGACGGTAGATTGATCGAGCCCGGGACGTGGTCCGCCGCGAAGTCGCTCCGATCGCCGAGATCCAGAAGGACCGCATCTCGCCCCTCGATAGCTTCGCGAACTCCCGTCGGCGTCAGACGAGGGACGGCGGGGAGGGCCAATCCGCCCTCGATGCCGTCGCGATTCATCTGCTTCATGTGCCGGAAGTACGTCGGCGACTCGGGCTGATCGGCGAGCAGTTCGTCGACGAATCCGTCGACATCGTCCGCCTCGAGATACTCGGCCCACCAGGCGTTTCGCCGCTCGTAGCCGACCGTCGAGGAGGGAATCGAGCCGAGCGCTTTGCCGCAGGCCGAGCCCGCCCCGTGGCCGGGCCAGATCTGGGTGTGGTCCGGCAACTCCAGTAGCTTGTCGCGGACGCTTCGAAACTGCTGGCGGGCGCCCTCGACGGCGGTTCCGCGCTCGTCGGCCGCCTTCTCGAGCAGATCGGGCCGTCCGAGATCGCCGACGAAGGCAAAATCCCCCGTCAGCACCATCATCGGTTCCTCGGACTGAGGCAGATCGGTGACCGTAAAGGAGAGATGCTCGGGCGTGTGACCGGGCGTATGCAGCGCCTCCAGACGGATGTTGCCGACGTGGAATTCGCCGCCATCCTCCAGTTGAGCGACCTCGAGATCCTCCAGCGAGCCATATCGCCAGCCGGAGACCGTCTCCCCGGAGACATAGAGCGTGGTATCCGCCGCCCGGGCGAGGTCGCGTCCACCGGAGAGAAAGTCGGCGTGGATGTGCGTCTCGACCACGCCCGTCAGTTCGAAGCCGAGATCGTCGAGACGATCGAGATACTGATCGATGTCGCGCAGGGGATCGACGACGACCGCCTCGCCGGATGCGGGACAGGCCACGATGTAAGCCGCCTGGGCGAGATCCTCTTCGTACAGATGCTCGAAGTACATGGTGTCAACCTCTCGAGTGGGATGAGAGCGAGTCGCACGAGTTGTCGTCCCATGCATACATTCAAGGTTCGTGCCATCGGATGTAAACGGGGCTTCTATCCACTCAATCGTGCGGAAATGTCGGGCTATCGCGGGATACAGGGGGGCGGGAGATCGTGCCATCCGAGAGACCCCACCCCATTCGTGTTCGCTCTAGCATATTCCCTCCGCTGAAGCGGCCATCTTCCGAGCTCCCGAAGGGGGCGACAGCGGATCGCTCCGGGCGAGAGCCCGGAGTCGAGGCGCGTGATGCGCCCCTGATTTGAGCCCCGGAGGGGCAGAAGTGCGCTTGTCCGAAGACGAATGGGTCCCACCCCACCCTCTATGTTTCAAAATGTTTCAACGTGTCGCGCGGTATTGAAACGGGACGACACGCATCTGGCGGCTCGGAGCTTGGGTGACTCCCTCCTTGAACGGTCGTGACGTCGAATCGTCGGAGCTCTCGTGTTTGGGCGTGCGCGACCGCCGTCGAGAACAGAGGGGAGACACGCACATTCGACGAGTCGACCTCCGAGTTCATACGCCCTCGCACGTCGACACCCGTGTCGTGTTTCAAACCCTTGCAACGCCGTGAAAAGGATTGAAACACGACGCTTGCGGCCCGTCAGTATGACTGGAAGAAACACCTCGATATCCCAAACACCTGCCCAGCCACGGGGAGCGTCGACGGCCTCGTCGACGTGCCGGGGGGAAAACCGCCTCCGGTTCCGTCGCTCGGAGGGCCCTGGAAGGCCCTCACTCGCGACGCCCTTCGTGGACGCGGCCGTTCACGCACCCTGAATGAGAAACCACGAAGCGACGCTGTTCTATTGGGAAATGCGACACGATGTTCCGTTCTCTCGAGTCTCTGGAACGGATTGTGCAGGTTCAAATGAAGCGACACGCCGCGTCGATGTTCGTGCCGCGGCTCGACAGGCTCACTCGATGCATATGGAGAGCATCCCCATGAGCGACGACATCTCATTTCGCGAGGTCACCTCGGACGAGGAGGCCACGTTTCTGATGCCCGAAGGCGACGACGATTTACATGTCGTCCTCTTCTGCGATCCCGGCTCGCCGACGATTGAGAAGGCCTGCGAGCTCGCGCCCGACGTCGACATCCCGGCGGACTGGGATCTCGTGTGGCTCGATACCGAACAAGCCGAGCAGACGGCCGGTCATTTCGGCGTCCGCGAGGTCGAGGGGATGGCCGTCGTCGAGGACGGCGCCATCCTCGATATCGAATACGAGTGCAGTCTCGAGGCCTTCCGGCGCCTCATCGAGGTCGCACAACACCAATCGCTCGCCCTGGATGAACTCGGGTGAGCGTCGGCGGATCTCTGACCATCGCATCGTCTCCTACACTGGAGGATCACCATGGAACACTTCACTCCGCTCGCCTCGAGCATCGGCGGCATCCTGATCGGGCTCGGGGCGGCCATCATGCTCGTCTTCAACGGACGCATCGCCGGCATCAGCGGCATCTTCGAGGGCGTCGTCTTGCCCGACGAAGGCGCCTTCGACTGGAAAACCGCCTTCGTCGGCGGGCTCCTGGTCGGCGGCGGCATCATGTTCGTCTTCGTGCCCGAGTGGTTCGCCGTCGGTATCGAGCGTTCGATGTTTGGATTTATCGTCGCCGGCCTGCTGGTCGGCTTCGGGACGCGTCTCGGTAACGGCTGTACGAGTGGCCACGGGGTCTGCGGGCTCTCGAGGATGTCGCGCCGCTCGGTCGTGGCCACGTTGACATTCATGGCCGCCGGCATCGCCACGGTCTACGTCACGCGTCACCTGATGGGAGGTCTACTGTGAGAAACGTCATCGCCTTCATTTCCGGTCTCTTCTTCGCCTCGGGGCTCGTCGTCGGCGGGATGACTCAGCCCAAAAAGATCGTCGATTTCCTGGACGTCACCGGCAACTGGGACCCGTCGCTCGCCTTCGTGATGGGCGGGGCCCTGCTGGTCAACGCCGTGGCCTACCGATGGGTTCAGTCTCAGAGCCAACCCTTCTTCGACAGCGATTTTTACATTCCTCAGCGAAGCGACCTCGACTGGAAGCTGATCGGAGGCGCGGCGTTGTTCGGCATCGGCTGGGGGCTGGGCGGCTACTGTCCCGGTCCCGCCCTGACCGCCGTCGTCAGCGCGCAGACGTCCGTGCTGGGATTCGTCGGCGGCATGATCGGGGGCGTTCTACTCTACAAGGGATTCGACCGCATCGCCCTGTCGAACTGATCGCTTCCGTCAGACGCCGCGCTCGACTCACCCCGACCATCGACCGAGAGCCACTCCATCCATGATACACCGACGACCCGACATCGACCCCGTCGAATGCTACGGAATGGTGACCGTCTCCGACGAGATGACTGATTTTTTCGAGCTCGTCGAGCGCGTCGCCCAGACCGACGCGGCCGCACTGATCCGCGGTGAGACGGGGACGGGCAAGGAGCTGGTGGCGGAGGCGATCCACGATCTGAGCCGCCGCCGCGACGAGCCCCTCCAGTTGCTGAACAGCGCGACGCTGACCCCCGACCTGCTGGCGAGCGAGCTGTTTGGACACGTCGAGGGGGCGTTTACGGGAGCGGTCGAGGACCGCGAGGGACTCTTCAACAAGGCCGACGGCGGCACGGTGTTTTTGGACGAGATCGCCGAACTCCCCGTCGATCTCCAGGCCCGGCTCCTCCGCGTCCTCGAGGAAGGCTCGTTTTCGCCGGTCGGGCAGACCGAATCCATCTCGGTCGACGTCCGTCTGATCTCGGCCACCCACACCTCGCTTCGCAACGCCGTCGAGCGCGGAGCGTTCCGGGAAGATCTGATGTATCGCATCCGTGTCGTGCCGCTCTTTTTGCCCCGTCTGGCCGACCGCGAGGGCGACATCGAGGTCTTGACCTGGCATTTCATCGACGAACTCGCCGACCAGTCGCCCCGCACGATCACGGGGATTGCCGACGAGGCCATGGAGGCGATGCACCACTACGAGTGGCCCGGCAACGTCCGAGAACTCCGCAACGTCGTCCAGCACGCCTCGATCGTCGGCACGGGCGACATCCTGGAGCTCGGTGACCTCACCCCCGAACTTCGGGGCGAGCCTCCGCCCAATCAATCGCCGGAGACGATGACCGAAGAGGAGCTCGAGCGGCGACGGCTCCTCGAGGCACTCGACGAGGCTCAGGGCGAAAAACAGCGAGCCGCCGAGCTGCTCGACATCAGTCGCACGACGCTTTGGCGCAAGCTCCGCGAGCACGGCATCTCTGAATCGTGACTGCCCACGAGAAGTATTAGATGAGTACGAACGACGCCTGGCGAGGTCGA
>JAQCND010000123.1 GCA_028274765.1 Bradymonadaceae bacterium | reverse complement strand
AACTCGAGCGCTGGAGACAATTCTACCGAGAGGTCAAGACTCGCCAGAGCCAACTGTCCGAGCAGGATTACTTCGAGATGCTGGGCGTCGAACAGGGAGCGCCCCATCAGGAGATCGTCGACGCGTTCGATCACCTCACGAGCCGGTATCATCCCGATCGATATCAACAGCATCGCGATCAGAAATGGGGACGAGCCCTACACGAGCGCCTCGGCTCCCTCTATGCGACGCTCACCGAGGCGTATCAGGTGCTGACGGATCGCAAGCTGCGCAAGCAATACGAGGACGCGCTCAAACGCGGGGAGATTCGACTCGACGAGGACGTGCTGAGCAATCCCGACACGGGACCCGAGTCGTTGACCGATCTCTCCAATCACCCCAAAGTCGAGCGCTTCCTGGAGATGGCTCAGCGCGAACTCGCCAAAGACAATCCGAGCGACGCGCTCCAGCATCTCGAATTTGCCTCGAACATCGACCCCGACAACCAGGCCCTGACGGAGCGCATCGAGCAGATCGAGGCCAACTTATCGAATGGAGGAGATTGACGCTCTCTATGCCTCTCCCCCTATGAGATCGCGAGACGTGATCGCCTGTTGCGAGAGTTCGAGTCGTGGCTCGTGGGCCTTTTCGACACTCATCCCCCGAGCGTCGATTCGAACGCGACGGGATAGCCGTACGTTCGTCTCGGTCGAGAGGCTTGCTGTCTTATGAGTGACGACTCCTCCGAACTTGTCGCCCGCGTCCTGACAGCCATCGTCAGTATTCCCCTGCTTCTGGGGCTGATCTTCTGGGCCCCGGACTGGGGGTTTTTCGGGCTCGTCTTCGCCGCCGTCGGTGTCACGGTCTGGGAATATTGCACCATCACGTACGGGGACGAACATCTCCCGGGCAAGATCGTGGCGATCGCGCTCGCACTGGGCCTCGCCACGGTGCTCTACTGGGGGCCCGAATATCTGCTCGAGGCTCTCCTCGTGGTGATCGGCGCAACCTTTTTGTTCTTTCTCTTTACATTCCCCGATCGAGATCGCGTCAGCCATCACATCGGCTCCAGCGTGACCGCGATCGTCTACGGGAGCCTGCTGCTTGGGGTGCTCGGCCCGCTCCACGCCGAGGAGGGGCCGTTTTGGATCGTCCTGACCATGGTCACTACCTGGATGTCCGATACGGGGGCCTATTTCGTGGGGCGGAGCTTCGGAGATCATCCACTCTACGAAGAGGTCAGCCCCAACAAGTCGATCGAGGGTTCGATCGGCGGACTGATCGGGAGTGTCGTCGGGGCCGCCGTCTGCAACTGGCTCTTTCCCGTGCTGGGAGACTGGTCGCCCCTGGCAGTCGGGCCGTTGCTGTTGCTGGCGATTCCCGGCAACCTGTTGGCCCAACTGGGGGATCTCGCCGAGAGCATCATCAAACGCGCTCACGACGTCGACGACAGCGGCGTCATCATCTACGGACACGGGGGACTGCTGGATCGGATCGATGGATTGATTTTCGCCTCACCCTGGTTCTATATTTGCGCTACTCACTGGGTGTGACGAACCCGTGCATTCGGCCCGCCGCTCGAGTCGGCGTGTCGCCGACCTCTCGCCTCGATACGTTCCGACCATTCTATGAGTCTGATCTACTTCACCGTTCTCATCGGGGTCCTGATCTTCGTCCACGAGTTCGGGCACTTCATTTTTGCCAAGGCGTTCGACGTCAAGGTGCTCCGATTCTCGATCGGATTCGGCCCCCGACTTCTGGGCTTCACTTACGGCGAGACCGAGTACGTCGTCTGCGTGCTCCCGTTAGGGGGATATGTCCAGATGCACGGACACACCTTCGAGTCGATGGAGGACATCGACGATGCCGACCGCGAGCGAGCCCTGATGGCTCAGCCCGTCTGGCAGCGGTCGCTGATCGCGCTCGCCGGGCCCGCCTTCAATATTCTCCTGCCGCTGGTCATTTACTTCGGGGCGACGCTGATGATGGCGAAGGCCCCTCCGGCCGTCGTCGGTCAGGTGTTGCCGGATACTCCGGCGGCCGAAGCCGGACTGAAAGCCGGCGACGAGATCGTCGATATCGAGGGGGAGCCGATCCGCTACTGGCACGAGATGACCGAAATTGTCAAAGGTGCTTACGGTGAGACGCTCCAGGTGAAGGTGCGTCGCGGCGACACGACCGAAACCCTGCAGATCGAGCCCGAAAAGAAGACGAGTACCGACTTTATGGGCCTCAACAAAGAGACCTACGGGCGTCTCGGCATTCACCGCGGGACTCAAGGCTCGACCATCGCGCTCGATCAGCCCGGTGGACCGGCGGCTCAGGCCGGACTTCGGCATTTCGATCGGGTCGTCGCCATCGACGGAACATCGATCGACACCTTCACCGACATCCAGCGCCGCATTCGAAACAGCGGAGGCGAGCCGCTCGAGTTTCTCGTGCTCCACCGCAATCGACTCGACGCCTCGTACGGCCAGTTGTTCAGCCAGGAGGCCGATACGATCACGGTCCAGCCCGTCCAGCGAGACGGAGAGTACACTCTCGGCTTCGAACGGGCCGAGATGTTCGTGACCGAAGTCGATGACGACTCGCCGGCCGCCCAGGCCGGGTTGCAGGCCGGCGACGAGGTACTCTCGCTGGATGGACGTCGGTACACCAACTGGAGCATGATGACCGATCGCATTCGCAACGACATCCACCAGCGCATCCTCGAACAAAACCAGAACGGCGAGGACGTCGACGTCGATATCTCTTACGAGCTCGCCTACGAGCGGGGCGACGAGCAACACACGACGACGATCTCGCCACAAGTCGTCGAGTACACCGGCAAGGCGCAGCAGTCGAGCTATCGGATCTACACCGGATGGGGGCACTTCTCCGATCTGGTGATGCCCGACAGGGTCGATTTCCCCCTGATCCCACGCATCGGATATGCCGCCGAACGGTCCGTCGAACAAACCTACGAGATCGGGCAGACGATCGCCATGGGATTCGTCCGGATGGCCCAGGGGCGCGTCAGTCTCGACACCGTCGGGGGGCCGATCATGATCGGCGAGCTCGCCGCCAAGGCGGGCCGGGCCGGCTTCGGATACTTCATGCACATGATGGCCCTGATCAGCATCAATCTGGCCATCCTGAATCTCCTGCCGATTCCCGTCCTCGACGGCGGACACTTGATGTTCTACGCCATCGAGGCGATCCGACGGCGGCCGCTGAGCTTCCGAACTCGCCAGATTCTGACGTACATCGGGTTTGCCATCGTCGTCTTTCTGATGCTGCTGGCCTTCAAAAACGACATCCAGCGCAACTGGGGCGACTTCGTGCAGTGGCTCGAGAGCTTCTAGACACCTTCGGCGAGACCTCATCCAGCTGCCATTTCCCTCTCACGACTCGCGATCTTACTCATGAGCGATGCCGCCGATGCTCCATCTTCGATCATGCTCGGGCTGGATACGGTCACGCCGATCCAGTCGATCGCCCTCCTCGAGCAGCAGCGCGTCCTCGATGCGTGCGAGCGACGCGTCTCCTACGATCACTCGAGCACGCTCCTCGACAACATCCACGAGCTGCTCGAGGCTCGCTCGATGGCGATC
>JAQCND010000107.1 GCA_028274765.1 Bradymonadaceae bacterium | reverse complement strand
GAAAACGATCAACTCTCGTCGGCAGCATCCTTCAAAAAACGCTCCAAGATTCATCGCTATCTTCGACTCTGCCCCGACGATCCGGATTTCTACAAGGTGCGCTCCGCCATCCCGAAGTCCGACCAGTCCTCCGGAGGCAACACAGCCGCCCCCCCCGCCCGCAACCAGCCCTCGTCGGGATCGAACGCATCGGGCTCGACGGACAAGAAGGCCCGCGTCGGCGTGGGACTGTCGCTGGTCGATCCGCCGGAGCCCCCCTCGGAGGCCGAGACCTCGATCGATCTCATGATGCCCGACGGCTCGGGTTCGGTGCTCGCTGAAGGCAAGGTGCCTGAATCCGACTCAAACGGCTCGACGGACGACGATGCGTCGTCATCGAAGTCTGCGGGCGACGAGCGGCGCCCCTCGAATCTCCCGCTCCATCGCGTAGCTCGAGCTCGCGTCAAGGCCAGCTCCGGGACATCGACCGGGAACCGTCCGGGAGGTCGGCCGGGGCAGCGAGGCGGTGGAGGCGCCTCGACGGGCCCGAAAGTCCCCGTCCGAGTCCAGGGCGAGCCGACCTTCTATCACATGGTGGAGCTGACGCCGCAGAGCGGCCAGAACAACCAGAACCAACAGAAGCAAAAGAAAAACAATCAGCAGAACCAACAGCAGAAACAGGCGAACAATCAAAACAAGCAAAACAAGAAATCGAAATCACAACAGCGAAAGTCATCCTCCGAGAAGTCAAAAAAGCAGCAACGGGCTCAGAAACGCAAGCCAAACAAGAAAAAGCAGAAGCGCACCGAAGACATCCTCAAATCGCTCGAGCAATCCGATCGAAATTTTCAGATGAAAAAAGCCCTCAAAAACAAGGGAAAACGCCGTATCCAGAAGGACTGGTGAGGGAAGTTGAAGCCTCGGAGTGTCGCGAGAGCCTCGATGGTTTCGGAGCGCTCGCTTGTGCTCGAGGGCCGGGGGGAGATCGGTCGATTGCTCGCACATGATTGCTCCCACACCGATTTCTCGCCATGACGAGACGTACCACGCTTGCCGAGATGGGTCGACGCGCGGCGATATGCCTCCTCGTACTCGCAGCGCTTGGATGGTCGTCCTCCGTCGCAGCCGCGGACGACACGTCGGTCGAGGTTTCTCTCGATCGGACGCAGGTCTCACCCGGTGATCGATTGCGCTACACCGTCGAAGCCTCCATCCGAGGGAGCGACTCGATCTCGATCGAGCGGAAGCCCTCCTTGGGCTCGGCGCTCCGGGTGGTCGGGCAGAGGCGTTCGCCTCGCTTCGTCGTTCGGAACGGGCGTGCCCGTCGTGCGCTGACAGTGCAGTACCGGTTGCGGGCAGTCGAGACCGGCGAACACACCATCCGCCCTCCCGTCGTGCGCATCGGATCGCGCAAGGTGAAACCCGACAGTCGCACCGTGACCATTACCGACAACGGGGGGAATGACCGAGGGCAACGGAACGAGCGAAAGCCAAACGACCCCAACGGGCGCTCTCGGCGACGCGACGACCTCTTTTTGGCTGGTGTCATCCGTCCCACCGAAACTCCGTACGTCGGTCAGCAACTCACGCTGAGATACTACCTCTACAAGACGCCGCATCAGTTCGACATCGAGCCGAGGCCTCCCGAAGAGCCGAGTCTAGACGACTTCTGGATCGAGGGACTCAGCGAGGAATTCGCCGGCCAAAAGCGGATTGTCAACGTCGAGGGCGAGACCATGGAGCGGACGACGATGCGGGTCTACGCCCTCTTCCCGCTGAAGACGGGAGAGAGCACCATCGAACCGATGCGAGTCGAGGTCGCCTCCGGAGGGTTTTTCTCCAATCAGCGCAAACTGGAGCTCGAATCCGAACCCATCCCCCTCGACGTCCGGCCTCTCCCCGACGGAGCTCCCGATGCATTCGTCTCGGGCCACGTCGGCGACTGGCATCTCTCGAGCGACCTCGACCGTCGAACGAGTGCCGTCGGCGACGCCGTTACGCTGACCCTCGAGGTCAGCGGCTACGGCAATCCACGACGCCTGACTCTCCCCGAACCCTCGGAGAGCGATGCTTTCATGGTGGCGAGCCGAGAGGAGGAGACGAGTAAAGAGCTCAAAGGAGGGCGCATCTGGGGCCGCAAGCGCATCGAGTACACGCTCACCCCCACTCGACAGGGGACAATCGAGATGCCCAAACTCGCGTTTGCGTACTTCGATCCCGACGAGGAGTCGTATGAGACAGAATATACTCAATCGTTCGATGTGACCGTCGAGAAGGGGACGCTATCGGAACGCCAGAAGGCTCAACTCCAGAAAGAGGCCGAGGGCGCCGATGACGGAGAGACCGACGAGGAGACGAGCGACGACCCCGTCGAACGCCTCGAGGGCCGTCTCCAGGGGCCGCTGGAGACAGTGTCGGCGACGCCGCCAGCTCTGCTGCCCCTGTCGCTTCGACCGACTCTCTACTGGGGGCTCGTCGGGTTGCTCGCCGCCGGTGTGCTCGGGCTGCTGGCCCTTCCCGGTCTGAGGCGACGATGGCCGTCATGGCGTTCGCGCGATTCGCAGGCTAACGGTAAACGTCGAGCCGAATCCCACCTGGAACGTGCTCGCGACGTCGGGGCCGACGACGCCCCGGAGCAGGTGCTCCAGGCCCTCAAGACGTATCTAACCGAAGCACTCGGAGTTCCCGGAGGCGAGTGGACGACTCGCGAGCTCGAGACATGGCTGGCGGAGGTCGACGCCTCCGACGAAACGATCGAGCGAGCGGTCGAGATACTGGAGTGGGGGCATGAGGCTCGCTTCGCCCCCGTCGCTTCGCGGGATCGCGACGAACTCGACGCGATGATCGAGCAGTGTCGCGAGATCATCGAGCGCCTGGACCGACGCCGAACCGACGGTGAACTCGGGTCGCTCGGCTCACTGGCCGTCGTGGGACTCGCCTGTGCCGCCTCGCTTCTGGTCCCCTCGGCTGCCGAAGGCGCCTCGCCGTCGGACTTCGACACTCGCGTTGATCGAGCCCTGCAGGCCCAGGAGTCGGGGCAGTGGTCGGAGGCAGCTCGGCGATGGAGCGAGCTGGCAGCCGCTCACCCCTCGCACGCCGAAA
>JAQCND010000093.1 GCA_028274765.1 Bradymonadaceae bacterium | reverse complement strand
GACAGATCGGGACTTTCGCCGGGAATGACGGGATAGAGATCAGAGCTGTCTTCGGAAAGGCGGGCCATCTGGGCATCTTGTGACGTCTGTTGGCTCTGTTGCTGTCCGTTTTGTCCTGTTCGCTCCATGTTGAGCTCCAAAGTGCGAGTGACTCGAATTGGTTGAGAGCGGTGGTCCGGAGCGCTCGAAGCGCTCGAAGCATCCAGACGTATTCGTTCGCTTGATTCGGCATGGCTGCAGATTGCCCCATCATTTTGAACCAGCGCATCTGACACATGGGGTAGTCATCACCCTCCAGCGACACCGAGTAGAGAGACTCCATCTATCGACCATGATTCGATACTCCGCTGAGGGGACGAAAAACTCGCGGGTTTGGCCCCGCTGAGCGCAAATTTTTCGTCCGTGGGGATACTCGACGTCCCCGTGACAATCGGCCACACGGACTTCGTTCCCCGTAGATCCTGCAATCTTCGTGCCAGATTGTTCGATCGGGGAAGATATCCCTCTCCAAAGGGGCCCAGTCTGCCATGCAAGCCGGCGAGGACGCCGGCGCTCCGAGAACCCCTGGAATGGGAACAAAAGTCGGGCGGAACGAGCCCCGCACTCGGGACGGGGAGAAGGGGGGCGAAACGGGTTGCTCGGCGAGGCAAGCCGGCTGGGGGCCGGCGCTCCAGGGAACACCATTGCTCTCCTGGACGGGGGAACTCCCCGCCAACCGAGTTGCCCGGCCATGCAAGCCGGCTGGGAGCCCACTTCTGCGAAGTATAAAGGCGCTCCGGGAGGCGTCGGAGGAAAGATGCCTTCGAATCCCATCTGGAGCGTCCGCAAGTCGATGAGCGACCGTCTCGAAGAGGGGGAACGAGTCAACTGCGAGGCAGGAAACATTCAAATGCGATCGTCCTGGCGTGAACCATGGAACGATTGACGGTGGAGTACGAGCCTGTCACGATCGCCGGAGACGTGCCGTCGAGCCGAGAGGGAGACCCGAGCGAACCATGCTCGACGGCATCGTCGTGTACGGTCATCCTCAGCTCGTGGTCCCCCCGGAATGCCTCGCCCCGCCGGCCGAGTCACCATGCGAATCTGCCCCAAATGCAAATCGACCTACGAGGATGCGACTCAGTGTCCGGAGGACGACTTCCGCACCATCGAACTCGAGGCGACCGAGGCCGGCGGCGAGGACCCGCGCATCGGGACGGTCTTCGAGGATCGGTATCGCGTCGAGGAGCGGCTCGGCGAAGGCGGCTTCGGGGTTGTCTACCTCGGGACCCATCTCCGCATCGATCGCCGGGTGGCCATCAAGGTGCTCGATCCCCACCGTCCCGGCGACTTCGAATACCAGGCTCGCTTTCAGCGCGAGGCTCGCCTGCTCGGCTCGCTCTCCCATCCGAACATCGTCGACGTCTACGACTTCGGCGAGACCGAACAGGGCGAGTGTTTTCTCGTGATGGACCATCTGGACGGGGAGTCGCTCGGTCAGCGGCTCGACCGCGAGGGCCCGATCGATCCCGAGCTCGCCCATCAGTGGGCGTGCGACGTGCTCTCGGCGCTGGCGGCCGCTCACGCCGAGGACATCGTTCACCGCGATCTCAAACCCGAGAACATCTTCTTGACGCCCGTCGACGGGCAGCGAGATACCGTCCATCTGCTCGATTTCGGGATCTCGAAGGTCGTCTCCGACGCCGAGACGGAGGTCTCGCTGACGCAGACGGGGCTGACGCTGGGCTCCCCGCACTACATGTCGCCCGAGCAGGTGGAGGACGCCGACATCGGGGCGCCGAGCGACCTGTATTCGTTCGGATGTACCTTCTACGAGGTCCTGACGGGCGACAAACCCTTTGCCGACAAGGGCAAGCGCGTCGCACTCATGCTGGCGATCTGCAAGGAGGAGCCCGCTCCCCCGACACTCGGCGGCCATCCCATGCGGGGTCCATTCGTCGACGCCATCATGGAGTGCCTCGCCAAAGACCCCGAGGATCGCCCCGAGAGCGCCGAGGCGCTCCACGAGCGCTTGAGTGCCCTCGAGCCCCCGGTCGCCGAAGTCACCAACGAGCCGCTCGAGCCCGAAGACTCCCGCCCCGACACCCGCGAGACCCCTCCCCCCGCGCTGCTCGGCGAGACGCGCCCCGACGACGCCCGTCGCGCCTCGAACGACGACGAGATCCCGACCGAATTCGAAAAGACGGCCGTCTCGGACGAGGAGGTCGGGGGAGAGCCCCACGACGGAGAGACGTCCTTTCTGGCACGCCGAACCATGGGATTTGCCGCCGGCGTGGTCACAGTCGGACTTCTGACGGGAGCGGCTCTCCAGATGTTCTGGGGAGGGGGATGGGCCTCCGAGGGCGCTCGAGCTCTCGCGAGCGATGCTGGCACTCTCGATGCTGGCTCGGAGGACCGCCGGATGGCTTCCAGTGATACTCGACCCGAGCGCGATGGCTCGGAAGCGCTCGAGGATACGGCCTCTCCGGCCGATGTCGGAGGCTCGTCGGGGAGCGACGAGCCCCCGTTCCCGAAACAGGCCGGGATGCGACCGAATGCTCCGGATCAGCGAGACGATTCCGCCGAACGCGACGACCCCGACCGCAAGGATGAGCAAGCCGGGACGGCTCGCTCCCCCTCTTCAACGACCGGCTCCCCTTCGCCGGAGCCACCTCAACCGTCCTCGTCCCCTCCCGAGACGCTGGATGCCACCTCCGAGCCGCCCTCCTCCGGGTCGTCGTCTCCCGATGCGACCTCCGGAGCGTCGGCGGTCTCCGACGTGACCCCTCCGCGCACGCTCGACGCCGCCGCTGTGACCTCGGACGAATCGTCCGAGACCGCGGACGCCTCTCCCCCCGAATCGACCTCCGACGACGAGGAGAGTCCCAACGTCGATCCGGCGACGGCCTCTGGGGCCTCCGAGTCGTCCGAGACGACGGCCGAGGAGGCATCCGCGGGAGCCTCCAAGGTGCTCGACGAGGTACGCACCCAGTTTACGATGGGCCATCGCTCGCGGGCCGAGCAGCGCTGTCAGCGGGCCCGAAACGAGGGCCACTCGGCTTGCCTGCGCCTCCTCGGCGCGCTCTACCAGACCGTGGCGGGTGATCGGAGCGAGGCGTGTCGATTCTATCAATCGTATCTCGAGACCGATCCCGCCGATGCCGAGCGCATCGAGTCGACCCTCGACGATCTCAACTGCCCCTGAACGCCTCATGCCCCTCTCGAGGCCCCATCGGTTACAGTCCCCTCCAACCTCTCTGAGCCCCCGGACCGAGGGGCCAGGGGTTGGAATGGGTCAGAAAGTCGGGTGGGACGAGCCCCGTCTATCGAGGGAACATCTGCCTCCGACGGCCGACGTTTGCAAATTATGTGACGTCCCGGATAATTCCCTCGTCCTGCAGACGTCGACTCCCGAGCTCGAGAGGAACGAACATGCGCGCCGCGAATGCCCCGTTCAGGCGATATTTTCTCCACTGGCGCCAGTGTCTGCTCGGCAGCGCGGCCCTGCTTGTGCTCTCGATGCCCGCCATGGGGATTGCCCAGGACGACGATCCGGACTGGTCGGAGCAGTACCGACGCTCGACCGTGCGCGTCTTCGGGATGAAACTTCCCTCCTGTGAGGAGCAATCGAGCGACGACGAGAG
Organism: Bradymonadaceae bacterium; assembly: GCA_028274765.1. Lineage (GTDB taxonomy): Bacteria > Myxococcota_A > Bradymonadia > Bradymonadales > Bradymonadaceae > CAJXPB01. The sequence goes on along the minus strand of JAQCND010000093.1, from coordinate 2,490 downwards.
CGACGACGCAATACGGGAGCGATGTCAGCTCGGACTGGTCCACGGAAGTGGATTCGCCTTCACTCCCTCGCAGACGAATTCGGACCGCGTCTGGATCGTGACCAACCGTCACATCGTCGATCGTGCCCAGGCGGTGGCCGTCCAGTTTTCCGACGATGCTCGGCGCTTCCCTGCCGAAATCAAGTACGTCGACGACACGTACGACGTCGCGCTCCTGGGGCTGGTCGTGCCCGATGACGTCGATGCCAGCGAGCTCGGGATCGTCGATGGCTCGGTGCTCTCAAGGCGATTGCTGAGCCCCGACAATTGCCGTCCCCCCCAGGCGATGAACATCGAGCCGCTCGAGACGTCGGCCGATCTGCACGTCGCCGGCTTCCCCTACGATCCGGACCAGTCCGAAGCGAATGTCGCCGCTCGCACCTATCGCCAGTGTCACAGCGATCCCGAGGGCCGTGCGTACCTCCAGATGGACGAATCTTGTCCCTCGGAGTACCGAGGCGGGCCCGTCTTCGACGATGCGGGACGCCTGCTCGGCATGGTAGTATCGCCCGCCGATGGCTCCGAACGAGCGGCACGGATCCTGCCGAGTGGAGGGGTCGTGCGGGCCACCAGCGAGTACGATCGCAACGAATGGAAGTGGCGTCCCAGCACCAACAGTGTCGAGGCTTACAGCTCGCTCGCCCGGGCCGCTGCCGAGTATCTGGCCTTCCTGCACAGTCGCGACATCTCCGACGACGAGGCCGCCGAACAGGCTCTCCGGACCGCGCTCCGACACGTCACCGAGGCTCGCACGGCCGACTCGACGTACGCGGCCAGCTATCTCTTCTGGGCCGGTCTGCTGTGGAGACGCATGGGACGGAGCGCCGAGGACGCATCGCGCGAATACGCCAGCGCCGCCTTTCAGGCCGTCCAGCAGGCCAAGCGCCACGGCGGCTCCTTCGACGAGGGCACGCGCCGTTTCATCGCCACCATCGAGCGCATCTACTACCAGTATCGTCCCGACGAAGCGCCGGAGGCCTCGGAGACATCGCCGACTTCGCCCGACCCATCCTCGTCCGAGGCATCGGAGGTCTCCTAGGACAAGGGCGGCGAGGACGACGGGGACGGGGATACCGGCGAGGGAGACGACCCCGAGGAGAGTGGGACCTCCGAGGAGGGGCGCCCACCGCCGGAATACCTCGACGCGCGCTTCCAGATCGGGCCGAACAGTCTGGATGGTGAAATTCGCTCCTACGAGGGACGGATCCGGGCGTTCGTCTGGGAGCGCTGGATCACGCTACAGGCGGGATACGAGCGTCGCCGGCACCTCGTGGAGCGCCACACGGACGACATCCTCGTCGATTACGGTCGATTTGGCGCGGGCACCGCGCCGATCTTGAGCGACGAGTTTCGGATGTCGGTCTCGAGCGGCGTGCTCGCCGTCGGGGCATCGTCCTTTCTCGGCGGCTACCTCGAGCTTCGGCTGCAATACGGTTCACTCGACGGGGTCGGCATCGTCCTGAAGAGCGACTCGCGTCTGTTGAAGACGCCGGATAGCTTCGGCCGTGCCAACCTCGACGAAATCTATCCCGGCATCTCGTCCTCGATCGACGACGTTACTGCCTACGCCCGTCCGTCAACCCTCACGCCCCACACCGACTCGACCCTGGAGATGCACTACGGCGATGCCCAGTTCGACGGGTATCTCGAGTATCACGGATGGTCACCGACGACGCGTCTCACCGCCGGTGGGGGCCTGCTCTACAACAACTCCACCATCAAGTGGGGCATTGTCTTCAAGTTCGACCGCCTCCGCTACGGCTCCGAATTTCCCATCGAGACTCGCCGCCGGTTCGGTGGGGGCACGTCGTTTGCTGTCGACACGAAACGATTCGCCATCTTCACGGATTATCTGTACTGGGCCGGCAAAGAGGGGCGAGACGAGCACGCCATCGACGTGGGACTCGAGATCAAAATATGACCATCGACATACCGGGACGAAGGCAAACGAGATCCGCCCCCGGAGGTCGATCTCCCTCTTACTGCTCGAATCCTCGTCAGGGGGGCTCCATTCGACATCGACTCGCCGAGGGAGCGCTCGCCGTCTCGGTGACGATCTCGAACACGTCGATCGGGGAACTCTTCGACCGTTCGAAAAGGGGGGATGGGCGTTCCCTTCATGCGGATCCGAGTACGAGGTCGAACGTACCTTTCCACCGAATCCCTGCCTTTTCCGGCTCGGTCAGTTCGATGATCTGGGTGGGATCCCCGGAGCCGCAGACCCCGCACGGGTCATCCTCGCCCAGATGGGGGTCGTCCGCAAAATAGAGCTGGGTCGTCAGGGGGGCGTGATCCGGTGCGCTGACGTTGAAGTGGACGTGGGCGGGGCGTGTCGTCCCCCCCATCGGGTAGTGTCCGGGCCGGACGGTCTCGAATCGGTAGTATCCATCCTCGTCGGTCTGGAGCTGGCCCCGCAGTCGATAATCCTCCTCGGCTCCGTGGTATTCACCG
>JAQCND010000092.1 GCA_028274765.1 Bradymonadaceae bacterium | reverse complement strand
GAGCGAGTGCGCCGAAACGCCGGGCATGTCTCCGGGGCCTCGGCTCACTGAAGCGGGACGGCCACGAACATCATCTGACCGCTCCGCTGGAGTCGAATGCGCACGACATCGCCGGATTCGTGCGATGTCAGCGCACGCCGAAATGCCTGAGGCGACGTGATGGTCGTATCGCCGATCTGTTTGATGATGTCCCCGCGCTTGAGGATCTGGGAGGCGGGGGCACCGGAATCGATCTCTCGGACGACCACGCCCTCGCCGGGTTTGGCCCGGAGGCGTTGCGCGAGCTGTCGATCCAGTGGGACGACCTTGACGCCGAGATCGGGCGCCGACGTCTTCTCTTTCGACCCGCCGGACGATCGCTCGGCGCGTCGATCCTTGGAACGCGCCGCCAGCGTCAACTCGAACTGCTCCATCTCGCCGTTGCGTCGCACGGTCATCGTGGCGCTCTCGCCCGGTGAGACCTCCGCCACGGCAAACATCAGCTCCTGGACACGTCGGACCCGCTCCCCGTCGAACTTGGTGACGATATCCCCTTTTGTGAGGCCGGCCTCGTCCGCGGGCCCGTCCTCCTCGACGCCTGCGATCAACACGCCATAGTTTGTCGAGACGTCAAACGTCGAGGCGAGCTCCTCGTTGAGGGGCTGGAGCCGGGCGCCGATGTAGCCGCGCTCGACATATCCCTTCTCCTTGAGCTGGGGAAGGATGTTTTTCACCATGTCGATGGGCACGGCGAATCCGATGCCCTGGCCTCCCTTGATGATGGCGGAGTTGACGCCGACGACTTCGCCGTCGAGTTTGAACAGAGGTCCGCCGGAGTTGCCGGGTTTGATGCTGGCGTCGGTTTGAATGAAGTTGTCGTAGGGACTGTGGCCGATCGTCCGTCCCTTGGCGCTGACGATGCCCGTCGTGACGGAGTAGTTCAGCCCGAATGGATTGCCGATCGCCACCACCCACTGGCCGACCTCGGTCTCTTCGGAGCTGCCGAATTCGATCGATTCCAGCGGCTCGTCGGCCTCGACTTTCAGCAGCGCAATGTCGAACTTCTGATCCGAGCCGACGAGTTCGGCCTCGTAGGAATCACCGTTGGGAAGGCTGACCGTGATTTCGTCGGCTTCCTGAACGACGTGGTGGTTGGTCAGGATGTAGCCCGACGGATCGATGACGAATCCGGTCCCCTGTCCGACGCGCGGAATGTTCGGACGGCGTCGAAAAAAGGGATTCATGCTCGAACGTCCCGATGCGCCTCCCGTTTTGGCCTTGACGGCGACGATGGCGGACTTTTGGTTCTTGAAAACCTCGGTGATGTTTGGAACGCCTGAAGCGGATTGGGCATGGGCCGACGACGGCCCCCATGGCGCTGTCTCATCGGAGGTGCTCTCGACGTCGGGGACACCTCCGAGCCCCACCAGCAGAAGGGCGAGGAGACTACCCCATCGAAGCCACGATGATACAGCCCCTCGACAACTCCAGCGATCGTGCATGTTCATCCTGTTCCTCCGTGCGTCTCAAAAAATACGTCGTGTTGACGAATGGTGCGAGATGTCGAACTCATGGGGAAATCCCATCTCGAGTCGATGGCTTCAACAAACGCGTCGCAAATCGTAATCCAACCTCTCTCATTCTCTCGCATGTGAGGGTTGTTCGAACGGCCTTTACATTGAGTGAGCACTGTAACTCGACCGAGCACGCCCCTTTGCTACCATGACGAATCAGTCTCCCCCTTCCACGGGGCCCATCTCCCCCACTGGCGTCGACGCCGACGACCGCCCGGAGCCCTCGGACGACGACTACGATCGCGATCGCCTGATTCGGGCGACGCTCGAGCCGATGGAGCGACCGGACGACGAAGACGAACTCTCCGTCTACGGCGGCGCCGAGATTCCCGACAAGACGCAGCACGATCTCGAGTGGAACAAGGTGCTGGAGTTACTCGAGTCCAAGACGGTCACTCCCGAGGGGTCGGAGATCGTCCCCGATCTGCCGCCCCTCCCCGATCGCGAGGCGGTCGAGCGACGGCTTCACGAGGTGCGCGAGTGCATGGAGATGCTCGCCGACGAGGATCGTCCGCCCCTTCGAGGACTGCACGACATTCGGACGGCGATTGCCCACGTCAAACGCGAGGGGACGCTGGTAGCCGAGGATCTGGAAGCGGTCGGTCGCAACTGTGACGTCGCCTCGCGCTGCGAGCGTTTCTTCGAGACCCGTGCCGATCGGTATCCCTATCTCCACGCCGTCGCCGAGGGGCTCGACCCGTGCGACGAACTGCGCGATGCGCTCAACCACGCCATCGAACCGGGCGGTCGACTCAGCGACCAGGCCAGTCCCGATCTGGGACGGCTCCGCCGTCGCGTCCAGAACCAAAAAGACCGCCTCAAGGCTCGCATCGATCGGATGCTCAAGTCGCAGGAGCTCGAAGACTACCTGCAGGAGGACTACTACACGGTCCGAGAGAATCGCTATGTTCTTCCGGTGCGATCGGGCTCGCGGTCCAAGGTCCCCGGCATCGTGCACGGCTACTCGTCGAGCGGCCAGACGGCGTTTATCGAGCCCGAGGAGCTGGTCGACATCAACAACGAGCTCCGATGGGCGCAGATCGAACTCGAGGAGGAAAAAGAACGCATCTTCGAGCGGCTCTCGGGACTGGTGGCCGACCACGCCGAACAGCTCGAGCGCAACGTCGAACTGCTGGCGTATCTCGACATCGTGGCGGCTTCGGCGAAGCTCGGCGACGAGACGATCGATGGCTCGATCCCGGCGATTGCGGACCGTCAGATCGCCCTCAAGGACCTCAAGCATCCGCTGCTCTGGGTCCAGCACTCGCGGGAGGTCGACGGCGAGACGGTCAACGACACCGTCACCAACGACGTGCACTTCGATCCCGACCGCCGGGTCCTCGTCGTCTCCGGCCCCAATACGGGCGGCAAGACCGTCCTGCTCAAGGCGATGGGGTTGAGCGCGCTGATGGCACGGTGTGGGCTCCCCGTTCCGGCGGATCCGGGCAGCGAGGTCCCGCTGTACGATGAAATCTTCAGCGACATCGGGGACGATCAATCGATCGAGCGCGATCTGAGCACCTTCTCGGCCCATCTGACGAACATCAACAGCTTTCTCGACGACTGTGGGCCGGAATCACTGGTCCTGCTCGACGAGCTCTTTACCGGGACCGATCCCCTCGAGGGCGCTGCACTGGCCACGTCGCTGCTGGAGGAGCTCTCGGAGCGTGAGGCGACCACCATTGTGACAACCCACCTCGAAGGGCTCAAAACGCTGGCGCTCCAGGACGACACCTTCGCCAACGCCTCGATGGGGTTCGACCTCGAGGATCTGGAGCCGACCTTTCAGCTGACGCTCGGGGTGCCGGGGAGTTCGTTTGCGATCCGGATCGCCGATCGACTCGGGCTCCCCGAACGCCTCGTCGAGCGCGCCCAGGAGGTCCTCGAGGGCGAGGAGCATCGCGAGGTCGACGAGGTCATCGAGTCGCTCGAGGATCGCATCAGTGACATCGAGCGAGAGCGCGAGCGCATGGAAGACGCGCGCCACAAGGCCGAACGAGCCGAGGAGAAGTACCGCGACAAGTACGACTCGCTACTCGACAAGGAGCGCGAGATGGTCCACGACGAGACGCGCGAGCTCAAAGATCAGCTCGTCGAGGTGCGCGAGCAGATCCGCGACAAGATCCACGAGCTCCAGCAGGCCGATCGCGTCGAAGATCTCGAGGAGCGCGAACTCCACGAGATGCAGGGGGAACTCGGCGAGGCCGAGGAGACCATCGAGGAGGCCAGCGACCAGGCCAGCCCCCCCGAGCCCGGCCCGTCGGGACTCGTGCACGTCCCTGAAGACGAGCTCGAGGAGGACATGGAGGTCTATGTCCATTCCTACCAGCGCGAGGGCACGGTCATCCAGTACGACGAGGGCGACGACGAGGCTCTCGTTCAGATCGAGGCGCTCAAAGTCAACGTCGAGATCGACGATCTTTTCTATCCCTCCGAGGAGGAGCGACGCTCTCACGTGCGAGGTCGGGACGCGTCGAGCGGAGGCAGCTCGTCGGGGGATTCCCGTTCGTCGGGGACGTCGAGTTCGAACGACGGCGAGGTCTCGATCCCACGCACCTCGTCGAATTCACTCGATCTGAGAGGGCTCCGAGTCCACGAGGCCGACGAACGCCTCGACGGGTTCCTGGATTCGAAGTTTCTCGAGGGATTCGACGGTGTCTTCGTCATTCACGGACATGGCACGGGCGCGCTCAAGCGGGCCGTGCGAGGCCACCTCGCCGAATCGCCCTACGTCGACGAATTTCGAGGAGGCGAACAGGACGAGGGGGGCGATGGCGTCACGGTCGTCCGGTTTGTCGATGAAATCGAGCGCTGACCCGATCCGATGTGGCCCGAAT
>JAQCND010000084.1 GCA_028274765.1 Bradymonadaceae bacterium | reverse complement strand
AGATAGGCGACGCCCCGCTCCGCTAGCAGTTCCACGCGTTCGAGTCGACCGTTCAACATGTGCGCGCCCTCGACGCCCGGCGCAAGGGCGAGTGTCTTGTCTTGCTCGATGGTCGTCCAGTCGCTCGGCGACTCGATACGCACGGCGTTCGGATGCCGCTCGACGGCGCGATCGAGGACGTCAATCTGGCGCATCGCTCTCTGCCACCCTGCTTCGCTGGCCCACGGCCAGTAGTGAATGCCGAGACACGCCGCTCCATAACCCGCCTCGGTCATGCGGGGGAGATCGGCGTGCCAGAAGAGCGGCTGGCCCGGCATCCCTGGACGATGACGGCGGTTGATGTCGTATCCGAACAATTGATGCTGGATGATCGAATCGACGTGTAAATCGAAGTAGTTACGAGAACGAGTTGGCATCCTTGACCTCGCAATCGTCGTGAAAATAGTCGTAAGCGGCCCTCGGCCCTCTCACGTCTCACATACGCCGCGTCTCCGGATGGGAATGGACTGCCCGTCGCCTCTCTTCGAGGCGAGCGCGAATCTGTGACGCCCGTGCGCTGGAGGTAAGTTCACTTCGCATACTCGAATGAGGAGGTGAACGCGATGACGTGGAGACGTCTTCTTTTGGCACTCGGTTTCGTCGTATCGCTGTCGTGTCTGCAGATCGGATGCGCCCAGGAGACCCAATCCCCCGAAGCAACCTCTACGGACGCGAGAACACTCACCCAGAATGCGTCGACCGCATCGAACGAGACCCGGACGACCTCGAACCCGTCGACATCTAGACCACCAGCGTCCCATCTCGAGCTCGCCTCCGAGCTTCCTGACGTCGTCGAAGAGGCCATTCCGGCGGTCGTCGGCATTTCCGCCGAGAAGGCCACCGAACGCCGTCGCTCGCCGTTGTTGCCATTCGGTGCCCCCGATGAACTTCCACCGACGTTCCGTCGACAGCCCCCGGAACAGGAACGCCCCAAACGGGGCGGGGGCTCCGGGGTCATCGTCTCCCGGGACGGCCTCGTCATCACCAATCATCACGTCGTCGAGCGGGCCGACGAGATCGACATCAACCTCTCGAAGCATCGCTCGAAAAAGGCCGAGATCGTCGGGACGGACCCGGCGACGGATCTGGCGCTTCTGAGAATCGAGGATCCGCCCGACGACCTCCAACCCCTGTCGTTCGGCAACTCCAACGAGCTTCGACTCGGCGAACCCGTCGTCGCCATCGGCAACCCCTTCGGACTCTCGGGGACGGTCACTTACGGCATCGTCTCCGCCAAGGGCCGCGCCAACGTCGGACTCGCCGAATACGAAGACTTCATTCAGACCGATGCGGCCATCAACCCCGGCAACTCCGGCGGGGCACTGGTCAATATGGAGGGTGAGCTCATCGGCATCAACACGGCCATCCTCTCCAAGACCGGCGGCTACCAGGGCGTCGGGTTTGCGATTCCCTCGAACATGGCGAAATCGGTCAAGGAGAAACTCGTCGAAGATGGCGAAGTCGAACGCGGTTGGCTCGGCGTCGCCATCCAGACGCTGACGCCGAAACTCGCCGATGCCTTCGGACTCGATTCCGGAACCGAGGGCGTCGTCGTCGCCGAGGTCCGAGACGACAGCCCCGCCGACCGAGCGGACCTTCAGCGCGGCGACGTCATCCAGCAGTTCGAGGGTAAACAGATCACATCGGCCCACCAGCTCCGCAATCTCGTCGCTCGCCAGTCACCGCACAGCAACGTCGAGCTCCAGATCCTGCGCAACGGCAACAACAGGAGTCTCATCGTCGAGCTCGGATCGGTCGAGAAGCGCGAAGAGTCGCGCGCCCAGTTCGACGACAAGGGCGTGTTAGAGGGGCTCGTGCTCGGCGAAATTAACGCCACATATCGAGAGAAGTTCGAGATTCCCTCTCGCATCGATCAAGGCCTCGTCGTCGCCGACGTCGAGCGAGACAGTCCGGCCGCTCGCACCGGCCTCCGACCCGGGGACGTCATCCTCGAGGTCAACCGCAACGCAGTGCATTCGATCCAGCAATTCTCCAGAGCTTACGAACAAGCCGACGCTCGCGTCCTGCTGCTGGTGTATCGCGACGGTGAAACGGTGTTTCTGGCTTTGCCGAAGGTAGAGTAACGACGTTGTCGCCCCCTCTCGTCACACCTGGGGTGTGACTCAGGTCCGTAGGATCTCGACGACGAGTTTTTGGGAGCGCCGGCGGCCTCGCCGGCCGATCATCGAGTCGGCTTCCCACAAACATCGTGCCACGGTGTACTTCACGGTATCCGAGCGGCCCCTCACACCGAGGGCAATCGCATTAGAGCTCGATTCAACGTATCATCTCGCCAAGGGGCTCGATGACTTGGCGTTCCTCGACGCATCGCTCGCCTTCGATCGCGAGTGCCCTACGATGTCGAGCCGGCTGGGAGCCCGCTTCTGCGAAGTATCACGGCGCTCCGGGCGGCGTCGGAGGGAGGACTACCTGTCCCCCCTTGGAGCACCTTTATATGGCTTTGAAATGCTTGTGCGTCTGTGACGTGAGTAGCTTGCTGGCACGTCGACGAGCGCCCCCTCGAAGCGGGGAGAGCGAGTCGACCACGAGAGGGTAGACATTCAAATGCGCTCGCCCTCCCCTCACACCTGTGAGAGGGGGCCAAACAACTGCGGCAATTTGACCGCATTTGCTCCGTGTTCACACTTTGAAACGACAGGTTGTCGTTGTACTGGGGAGATGCCCCATTGGATGAGAAACTGTCTCTGGAGTCGTTTCTCTGAGAACTCAACAATATCAGGAGCATACTATGGCTATCGAACGATGGCGCTCTGGCAGTAACAACGACGACAACGTCCCGGCTCGCCCCGACAATCCGTTCAATCGTCTCCAGCGGGAGATGAATCGTCTCTTCGAGACCTTTCTCGAAGGGAGTCCAGTGCAGCAGCGCAACACCTCTCAGACCTCTCAGGGTGAGGTGGCGACCCGTCAGGGTCAGTTCACGCCGCGCCTCGACATCTCCGAGGACGCCTCGCAGCTTAAAGTGGCTGCCGAGCTCCCCGGGATGAGTCAAGACGACATCGGGGTCACGGCGAGCGACGACTCGATGACCATCGAGGGCGAGAAGACCTACGAGTCCGAGGAGGAGAACGAGAATTTCCACCGCACTGAACGCTCCTACGGCTACTTCAAGCGCACGATTCCGATGCCGAGCAACGTGGACGTCGACGGTGCCGAGGCGACCTTCAAGGAGGGCGTCCTCAACGTCCGCGTCCCGAAGACGGGCGAGTCGGAGGATCGCAAGACCCTCCAGATTTCGACCGACTGACTTCGGTGCATGAACAACCCTCCGAGGCTGAGACGTCGTGAGACTCTCCGCCTCCGACAGACCGTCCGATCACAAAAACCGGACCGAGGCATTCGCTGCCTCGGCCCGGTTTTGTTGATCGTCGGGGAGCTCGAGAGGATTACTTGATGTTGATGTCGAGCTTGTAGTCGAACTGGTTGCCGTTGAAGTCCAGCGTACGGTCCATCACGACGTAGACAGTCTCCTGGCCTTGAGCGTTGTACGTGATGCTACCACTCGAGCCAGCCGAGCTGTTGGTCTGACAGGTCGAGACATCCTGACAGTCTCTGAGCAGGTAGATGATACCGAAGCTCGAGCCATTGCTATTCGCGCCCGAATACGAGGCCTCGAGCGTATCGCCCTGCTGGAGGTCGACGCTGTAGACGTGATCGCCGGCAACGGGTTCATCCCCGAAGTTGCAGCTTCCAACCTGTCCCGTTCCGGGATTGAAGTTGTTCCGAGTGCCGTAACTCTGCGTATCGGAATCGCCACTCGACATCGGAATGGCATCGGCACATATCTGCCCTCCGGACGGCGAGCAGGAGGCGGTTCCACTCGAGATCGAGCAGGATTGGGGACACGCATAACTCTTGAAGACCCCGTTGCTACAGTACTCCAACGTCTTCGAGTCGGCACATCGCGTCTCACCCTGCTGACACTGGGGCGGACCCACGTAATTGACGTTGAGCGTGTACGTTCCGTTGACACTCTTTGCATCGTCCGAATCGGTGTCCGCCATGACGTAGTAGGTTCCACTCTGTGAAGCCTGGAACGCCAACTTGTCGGGGTCGTCGCTATCCTCGCCGGCGACGCAATTTTGAGCGGCGCTGGAACAATCGGTGGTCACCCAGAGGGCAGCATCGTCGTCTGCACTTTCGTACTCCATGTCGATGATGTCGTCCTTGGCGAGGTCGACGCTGTAGACGGCATCCGGCCCGGCCGTGTCCTCACCGGTGCAGTTCTGACCACTTCCAGTATCGGAGTTGTAGTCGTTGGTGAACTGCTGGTGACGAGCCTGGAACGTCTGAGTCTGAGAGACGCCCGTCTGGATGGGCGTGGCGCCGCTGCAGGTGTTGTTGGAGGGGGGCGGACCGGCGTAGTTGACGTTGAGCGTATACGTTCCGCTGACATCGTTCGCATTGTCCGAATCGGTGTCCGCCATGACGTAGTAGGTTCCACTCTGTGGAGCCTGGAATTTCAGCTCTTCGGGGTCACCGCTATCCTCGCCGGCGACGCAATTTTGAGCGGCGTTGGAACAGTCGGTGGTCACCCAGAGAGCAGCGTCGCCGTTGGCGCTGTCGTACTCCATGTCGAGAAGGTCACCCTGGTTGAGTTGGACGCTGTAGACGGCGTCCGGTCCGGCCGTATTCTCGCCGGTGCAGTTCTGACCACTTCCGGTATCGGAGTTGTAGTCGTTGGTGAACTGCTGGTGGCGAGCTCGGAACGTCTGCGTCTGGGAGACGCCCGTCTGGATGGTCTCGGCGTCGTTGCACGTGTTGTTGGAGGGCTGGACACAGCTCCCGTTGTTGCATCCCTGGAGACAGTTCTTCTCCTCGTAAACCCCGTAGTCGTTGCAGACTTCGGCGGTATCACTGTCGACACACTGACTGGGTGTGGGACTCTTGGTCGGGTCGCATTCGGTGTCCTCGACCTCGAGGTCGAGCAGGAACTGATCGTCGTTGAGGAACGAGCTGTCGCTGTCGACGACGACCTGTACCGTCTTCTGCGAGCCCGTATCGTTGTAGTAGCCCGTGGTGACCGGCTCGTCGGATGTCTCATTCCCGGCGAGACACGAGTTGCCGGGGTTCTGACAGTCGTCGAGGATGTAGACGGTCGGATCGTCGCTGGAGCTGATGGGACGGACGTAAGCCTCGACGTACTGGCCGGCCTCGAGTGTGACCTCGTAGACGGCGTCCAGTCCCTCCGTATCCTCGACGCAGTAGTTCTGACTCCCCGGGTCGAAGGAGTCACTGAATCGGTCCCAGTCATCGACCATGCGCAGGCCACCCTGCACCTGGTAGGCGCCGCTACACGTGTCGTTGGCACTCTGCGGCGGATTGCAGACTCGACCGGAACAGCCGTTGGTACAACTGTAGCTCGTCGAGCGAAGTCCGGACCCATCCGATTTGCAGACATCGAGGTCGCCCGACTGCTGGTTGCACTTGGCCCCATCGGGGATGCAGGATTTGCTCGACTCGACGGAGATGTCGAGGCTGAAGTCCTCGTCCGCGAAACCGTCCGCCGAATCGACGACGAGGTAGTAGGACCCTCCGCTCGAGGCGCGATACTGAAGCTGGTCGGAGAGATTCTCACTTCGGACGCAGTCGTTGCCCGTCACCGGACAACTGTCGACCATGAAGAGGCCGGCCTCGTCCTGCGACGTCTCGAGATTCGCCGTCAGGAGGTCGTCCTGCTGGAGGTTGACCTCGAAGACGGCATCCGGACCTTCGAGCGGATCGGCATCCTCGTAGGTACAGGCGCCCGAGCTCGGCTCGAAGTCGTTGTCGAAGTTCGAGAAGCTGCTCTGGAAGGAATCGCCATCTTGAAGTTCGATGGTATCGAAGCAGCGATTGCTGCTCGGATTGCCACAGCTTCCGTTGTTGCATCCGCCCGAGCACTGACGGTAGTCATTGTACTGCTTAAACTGACCGCAGTACTGGAGCGTGTCGGCGGACTGGGGACTGCACCGGGTCTCACCCGTCGTGCAGGCAAAATCCTGAACCTCGATGTCCACCTGCCACTGGCCAGTGGCCTGGCCGGCATCGTCGCCGTCGACGACGACGTAGTAGGTGCCGCTCGTATTCTGGGGCGTCGCGAACTGCACGGTCTCTTGGTCTCCCCCGGCTCCCTCGTCGGCCCCGACGACACAGTTGCTCTCCTGAGCGGACGTGTCGCCGCACGTCTCGGTTACGTAGATGGCGGGGTCGTCGCCGCTGTTTTGGGGATCGACCGAGGCGGTCAGCGTCTGCTGACTCTGCATCTGAACCGCGTAGACCAGATCCGGCGCCGGCAGTTCGTCGCCCACACAACTCGAGTCCGAGAGCTCGTAGTCGTTGTTGAAGTTCGTGATGTCGACGGTCTCCTGGAAGCTGTTGTTGGTCACCTGACGGGGCGCCGTGCAGGTATCGACGTCACAGCCTCCGTTGGTACAGCCCTGCACGCAAGTGCGCGTCTCAAAGGCCACGCCTCGACTGTTACAGACCTCGGAGTTGCCCTGCGAGGTGCAGCTCCGCTCGCCCGGCGTACAGATCGTTTCCTCGACCTTGACGTTCAGATCCCACGATCCACCGATATTATTCTCATCGTCGGCATCGACGACGAGGTAGTACGTCCCTTGACTCGATACTTGAGTCTGGAGCGTTTCGGCATCGCCTCCGCCTCCCAAATCCTCGTCGGCGCCAGCAATGCAGGATTGCTCGTGCGCTTGGCTGGTACTGCCACACGATTCGAGGAGGTAGAGACCGGGGTCGTCGTCGCTGTTTTGGGGCGTCGCTGTCGCCGTGATCCAGGTGTTGGCGTCTTTGGCCTCGATGGCGAAGACCATGTCCGAAGCCGGCATCTCGTTGCCCGTGCAGCTCGAGTCGGAGACGTTGTAGTCCGGATTGAACTTCGAGGTGTCGAGCGTCGTTGTCCAGCCGTTTGGGTTCGACGCCTGACTGGTCGGCACCTGCTTGGGCGAGCGACACGAGTCGGCTTCACAGCCACCATTCGTACAGGTCCGTCCGCAATTGCGCGTCTTCTTTTGAATACCGCGTTTGCCACAGAATTGGGCC
>JAQCND010000073.1 GCA_028274765.1 Bradymonadaceae bacterium | reverse complement strand
TGGGGCTCCATACGGCCAAGAAATTCGGCGAAAAAGGAGACGTCGATCTCACTCTTCTGGATATCGAACGGTTTCTCAAAGACGAATATCCGTCCGACTGCACCTTCGTGACGGGCGACGTCCGAGACGTCGAGATCGTCGACGAGGTGATCGAGGAGTGCCAGCCGGACGTGATCATCCACGGGGCGGCGGCGCTCCCGCTGTGGTCGGATGAAGAGATCTACGACGTCAATCTCCGCGGGAGCCTCAACGTCCTGACGGCCGCCGAGCGCCACGAGGTGCCCCGGACGCTGTTCATCTCCTCGACGGCTGTCTACGGCGTGCCCGAAAAACACCCGATCTACGAGGACGATCCGCTCATCGGTGTCGGGGCGTACGGCGAGACCAAAATCGAGGCCGAGGAGATCTTCGAGACGTTCCGCAACCGCGGCATGACGGCCCCGATCATTCGTCCCAAGACGTTCATCGGAACCGAACGGCTCGGCGTCTTTCAGATCCTCTACGACTGGATCGAGAGCGGCAAGCGCATCCCCGTCATCGGCGACGGCACCAATCGCTACCAGCTCCTCGAAGTCGAGGACCTGGCCGAATCCATCTGGCTGGCTTCGACGCTTCCGCCCGAACGGGCCAACGATACGTTCAACATCGGGGCGACCGACTTCGGGACCGTGCTCGAGGACGTCGGCGCCGTCTGTGACTACGCCGGCACGGGCGCCAAACCCCTCCCGACTCCGGCCGGAGCGGTCAAAAAGGCCCTCCAGGCCTTCGAGAAGGTCGGCCTCTCTCCGCTCTACGAGTGGGTCTACGGTACGGCCGACAAAGACTCGTATGTGGCCGTCGAGAAGGCCCAGGACAAGCTCGGCTGGGAGCCCGAGTACAGCAATGCCGAAGCCCTCATCCGATCGTACCAGTGGTACATCGACCACAAAGACGAGATCCAGCAGGGCACCGGTGTCACTCACCGCATCGCCTGGGACCAAGGCATTCTGAAGGCCTTCAAAGCCGTTCTGTGACTCGATGTCGACGACTAGGGAGACATCGACGAACGAGTTCACGCCGAACGCCCGCCTCCCCTGGCTCCTCTGGATCGCGGGGCTGGTGGCGCTGGTCGGAGGCCCCTCGATGGGATGCGCTCCCTCTCGACAGATCGGGGTTCGCGCCGACTACCAACATCGAGTCGTCTCCCGGATCGGAGTCGCTCCCTTCTACAGCCGCTCGACGTTCAGTCTCCCTCGCAAACGCCTCGATCATCTCCTGGAGGTCGCTCAGCAGCGGGCCGTCACCTGGCTTCGCGAGCGCGGATTCGACGTCGTTGCGCCGACCCCCCTCCGCCGACAGCTCGCGGCTCAAAAGCGGTGGGTCGACTTCGAGCGGCGGATCCAGGGGCTCGCTCTCGCCGAGGCCTTCGAGGGCGCCGGGGCTCGAGATGCTCAGCCGCGCGAAATGACATTTGTTCGGCAGCTCCGCCGAGAGGGTGCGCTCGAATCTCGATTTCTCCTCCTCGCCGAACTGCTCTACCACACGGCGACGACGTGTCACGTCACGCTCTCGTCGTCGCCGCTCCACATCGTCGACGGCGAGCCCTCGTCGGAGGCTCCTCGTTGCCTCGTCACCCATCTCCAGGCTCGGCTTCTCGACACCCAGACGGGCGAGACCCTGTGGTTCAACCGGCGTCTCCGCGAGACCTACACCGACCCGTCGCATCCTCGAAGGGCGTCTCGAGCTCACGTGCGCACCCTCGTCGATGACGTCCTCGGCGGGGCTGATGGCTTGCGTACGCTCCGACCGTCGAACGGAGATCGTTCTCGGTCGGAGACGTCGTCGTCTTCATCCCATCGCCTCCGCGCTCCTTGAACCGTGCCGGGCCTCGCCGCTCGTTTGGGGGCCCCTCATGGTTTGTATATCCTCGAATCGCGCGCCGAGATCCCGGCCGAGACAGGTCGCCACGGATGCTCTTTCACCTCGAAGGCGAAGTGGGAGACGGAAGCGAGAGCCGGGTGGGCGGTCCCGGAAAGGTCGGACGAGGAGGAATCTTGCGTCCCCGACTGAGACTTGGTACGTGTGCGGCGTCGAGTTCATGACGCGAATCCGGGCGAGTCACCGTCGGGAACGGTCACCGGATCGCCTACATCTATCGAGTTGATGAGACGAACCGTCTGGTCTGGGAGCGACGCATCGTGATCACGTGTGACAGTTGCGGGTGTGAAAACGAAGACAAGTTCAAATTCTGCCGGAAGTGCGGAACCTCTCTCGAACAGGAAGAGGAGGAATCCGATGAACCCGAAGAGATCGAATGCCCGAGCTGCGGCATGGAACAGCCGGCGAATTTCAAGTTCTGTGGCGCCTGCGGGGAAAACATCGAGGACGCCGGGTCGGGCGAGCCCGATCCCTCCCCGTCGTTGAATTCGGGCAGCTCCGAGACCTCGGATACGGGACGTCAGGCCTACAGTCCCGAGGTCGAATCCGAGTCTCAAGAGCCGGCAACCTCGCCGGCTCCGGCAACGGGCGTTGCCTCGCGGTCGGTGGGCCAGTTGATCGTCATCCAGCCCGACGGCACCGAGGGGGCTTCGATCGACATTCCCCCCGACCGGATCACGATCGGTCGAGATAGCAACGTCGAGGCCCTGAGTGACGATTTCTTTCTCTCGCCCAATCACGCCTCGATCTTGTACCGCGACAATCGTTTCATGATCCGGGATGAAAACAGCGTCAACGGCATCTTCCGGGAAGTCACCGACCAGACGCCCCTATCGGATGGGGCTCGCCTCCGAATCGGCAAAGAGTTGCTCGAATTCGAGACGTTTCCCGAACCTGGTGATCCCAACAGCGAGGGGACGAAGCTCGCCGGGAGTCCGGATCCGGGCTACTGGGGCCGTCTCTCGCTGATCGTCGGACCCGATCTTTACACGGACTCGTACGCACTCGAAGACGATCGTATCGTCATCGGCCGTCAGGAGGGGGACATCCTCTTTCAGGAGGACGGATTTGTCTCCGGCACACACGCGACCGTCGAACGGGTGGATGGCATGCCCATCGTGCGCGACCTCAACAGCAGCAACGGAACTTTCGTCAGAGTCGACGGCGAATACGGCCTCGAACCAGGGGACAAAATCCTGATGGGCCAGCAGCTTTTCAAGCTCGAGACGTAAGCGAGTCTCGACTGTCGGCTCGTCCCGACGAGCCCGAAGTGCTCATTCCAGATGCGGATCGCATGGACCAGACTGGTGTGTATACAGCCGACGACGGGACGGAGCTCTGGTACGGCCACGTCGGCGACGGTCCCCCCGTCGTGCTGTGCGACGGACTCGGCTGTGATGGATTCATCTGGTCGCACCTCATCGATTCGCTTGTCGACGATTTCACGCTGATTCGATGGCACTATCGGGGGCACGGCGAGAGCGAGGCCCCCGACGCACTGGACTCGATGACACTCGAGACCCTCGCTCGAGATCTCCACGGGTTGCTCGAGACGCTCGACCTCGAATCCACCGTGCTGGCCGGTCATTCGCTCGGCGTTCAATTGATCTTTGAATACGCGGGGGACCATTCCGACCGTGTGAGGGGACTGGTCCCGATATGTGGGAGTTACAAGTACCCGCTCGAGACATTTCACGACGACGACACGCTCGGTCGCGCTCTCCCCTATCTGGAGCGCCTCGTCGATGTCGCCCCCGGCATCGCGCAACGCATCTGGTCTCGTCTGGCGACCAGCAGTCTCTCGAAGGTCGTCGCCATGACCACCGAGACGGATGCGAGCCGCATCAGTCTCCAGACGCTCAACCCCTATCTCGAACACGTCGCTCGCATGGACGTGCAGGTCTTCGTGGCTCTTCTTTCGGATGCCGCCGACCATTCCGCCGAAGCTCTACTGCCGGAGCTGACAGCTCCGACTCTCGTCGTCGCCGGCGAACACGATACGTTCACGCCGCTGTATCGATCGCGGGAGATGGCGCAGCTCATCGACGACAGCGAATTGATCGTCGTGCCGGAGGGGACTCACGTGGCTCCGCTCGAGGCTCCCGATCTGGTCAACCATGCGATCACCGATTTTATGATGGAGGGACTTTGAACGAGGGGGGAGTTTCGTTAGAGTAGATTCGGGTCGAAATGCGTTTGAAGCACATCAGGGGATGTGTCCCCTGGAGCGCAGACCCGTACCGCAGTGGTTGTTTTCTCTCGAACGATGGACACGGCAACATGATGGCCGAACGCGCCTCCGATGAAGACCTCCAGCAGGAAGCCGAAGAGCTCTTCGACGAATACGACCTCAAGTTCGCCGGCAAGCCGCGGGCGACCCGTGATCTCGAAGAGCTCGACGATTTGATCGCGCGCCTCGAGGATCTCATGGCTCGCGCCCGTCGCCGTCTCAACGGCGGCGAGGACGATACCATGGCCAATCTGATCGAACGGGCCAACGAGAACCTCGAAATCTATCGCGACGAACGCCAGGCGATCGAAGAGGTTCGGTCCGGGGGCGAGGTCGCCCACCGTGCCGGGCGACTGGCGACGTGGGCCAACCTCGAGTTTCATCGTTATCATCGTCATTTTGCCGGCAAGAACCGGGCCACCCGGGATCTCGAGCTTCTCAACGCGATCATCGAATCGCTGAAGTCGATTCAAGAGAAGATGGAACAGCTCCGAGGGCACGACGAGCTCGAGGGGATCGAAGACGACATCCGTACCGTCGAGGAGAACCAGCGGCGCTATCGAGAGGAACGTGAGAATATCGTCAAAGCTCGCCAGGACGGCGACCTCGACGAACAGGCCAGTTTTCTGGCGGCGCGGGCCAATCGACAGTTCGAGATCTACTCGAATCTCTTTGCCGGACGCGACCGCGTCTCGCGGCGCTCGGCACTGTTGCGTCGAGTGATCCGAAACCTCGAATCGCTCGACCGTCGCATGGAGACGCTCGAGGACAAGGGACTGGCCGAGCCGCAAAATCAGGACAACCGCGAGATCGTCGCCGACAATCTGGAGATGTATCGCGACGAGCTCGAGGCCATCGAGGATGCTCGACAGCAGGTCGACGTCGAGACGCTGGCCGGACGCCTCGGAGCGGCCGCCAACGAAGTCTTCGAGACGTATCGCGACACCTTCGCCGGCGAAAACCGGGCGACCCGCGATCTCGAGGAGCTCGGCTGGATGTGCGACGAGCTCTATCACATCGCCCGGCAGATGCGGGACCTCCAGCAAGACGTGGCGCCCGAGGGCAACCAAGAGAATCTCGAGATCGTCATCGAGAACCTGACGCTGTATCAGCGAGAATACGACGAAATTGAAGAGCTCACCGACACGTCTGCTTCGTCAGGGTCGGGGTCATTTTCAGGTTCAGGACTGAACTGACCTCGAGTGGTCGTCGCTCGAAGCGTGTCGCTCACTGGGTCGATGGATGGGAGCATGCGATGATACACGAAGTCCTCTCGACAGATCGCTCCACCCGGCGCTGGGGATGCCGGCGCTGGGGATGGATGTTCGCCACCTGCCTGCTCGTGCTCGGCGGTTGTTCGTCGAGCCCGTCCGATTCACAGGGAGATTCGTCCGATCCGAGTGGCGACCCGGACACCGGTGTCGCCGAGGATACTGTCGAGCCAGGGGGGGGCGGGCCCGACACGAAGGGAGACGAGGAGACGGGCGTCCCGGATACCGGCCCGGCCGGGGATGTCGATCTCGACGACACGGACGTTCCCGAACAGGACGTCGCCCGAGACGTCATCGAGGAGGCCGACACTCGCCGCGATGGCGGACGCGACGCCACGAGGGACGGAATGGGCGGCGAGACCGGGACGGCCGGTGATTCCGACGGTGACGGCGTTCCCGATGAGGAGGACAACTGCCCCGATACGGCGAATCCCGACCAGAAGGACCGCGATCGCGACGGTATCGGCGATGCGTGCGACCACTTCCCCTATGTCCACGATCCCGACAATCCTCAAGACCTCGAGTTCCAGCCCGAAGACGAGCCCAACGACTCGATCCGGAGTCAGTTCAACGACAAGCAGGAGTTTCCCATCCTCATCGACGGAGACGTCGGCGCCATCGAGCGCGGTCGGAGCGATCGCGACTTCTTCACCTTCGAGATCGAAGAGCCGACGGCACTGCTGTTTCACATGGAGGCTCAGACCGGAGAGATGTGGAACGGAGGCCTTTTGCTCGGGTATCGCTTCCGCAACGGTAATATCAACAACCTCGTCTCTGGGGAGGGCAACGGCCAAGACACGACACGAGGCATGTATCTGGCCGCGCCCGGTGATTACGTCTTCGTCGCCTCGGACTTCCGCAACCTGCTTCCCGATTCGCAGGCTCAAAACGTTGGCGGGAGCAGTCGTCTCCAGTACCGACTCTCGATCAGCAAGGTGCCTCTGCCCGAGCCGACGCGAAGCGGCGTCCCGACGACACAAACTTACAAATCGAGCGGACGTCTCCGAACTTTTCGCCTCGATACCTCGGGAGTGTCGGCCCTGAACATCTCCGCTCGCGGCGTGCCGCTAGCCGGAGACGATCGTGCCGTCCACTTGCCCCTCTTTGCCCTCTACGATCCGAACGAGGAGCGCGTCCTCTCGTATATCATCCAGCGGCAACTGGATTCTCAGCGCCGACAGGGGAAGCTGGCCACCAAACTCGCCGGTCAGGACGAGGTTCTGTTGATCGCCGGCTCGTATCGGACCGTGGGGAACAACCGGGTCGTCTACCAGGCCTCGGAGACGCAGGTGAACGAGGAATTCGAGACGGTCCGCCAGCCCGAAGATCCTCGCCAGGGACGCCACGTCTGGATCCAACCTGGGGCTTCTCCGGTCGAAGGTACCATCGGCCCGCCCCGAAACTCGGGCCCCCAGAGTCTGTCGCCGGATGTCGATTACCATCTGATGATGGCCAATCCGGGCGACAAGGTCCGTGTGA
>JAQCND010000210.1 GCA_028274765.1 Bradymonadaceae bacterium | reverse complement strand
ACGTCTCGCACGTCGTAGTTGTGAGCTTTGAATCCGTCGACGAGCGACGAACGAAGCTCCGCATCGTCTTCGGCGATCAGCAGTCGAGGTCGATGCCCCAGCTTCGCGTGAAGATCGTCGACCTCTTCGTCTCGTCGTGGGGTTGACGTCTCGGAAGACATGGTTCTCCCAAAGCACTCGAAAAGGAATGAGCGACGACATGTCGTATGCTCTCCACCCACTCGTGCTCGCTGGGCCACGCTGTCGCCCCACGTATGTCCGGATGAGCTTTTCACCGTTGCGGCGGCGACGAAAATAAACCCGACAGGGGGGGCTCGTTCAACCCGAGGCTTGGTCCTCGAGACCTCGCATGATGTCCCGCTCATATACCGGGAGTTCAGCCTCTTGTCCGAACACGAATGGCTATCGCCCCTTCGAAGCTCGAATGTGGCTGTCGTCCTTTCGAGGGTCGAAGGGGATAGGGGCCACGTTTGAACGCCGGGTTTTCGCCCGGAAGCTCCGTGCGATGGCCTCATCGGAGAGCACAGACCCACTCGAACACGAACGACCTCCCCCATCGAGGGACATGTACCATGATAACCACTACCGACCGATAGACGACCGTGGCGATGTCGCAGTCCGGATCGCCCACGGTTTGTGAGAGCGAGAAGTCCCCGACACATCGATCGAACGAGCAGTGATGGCCTCCCCCGGCAAAGCCCAGAGCGATCACATTGGACGTATAGACGACACGACGAGCCGCTCCCCTCCGGGAACATTGCCCCGCCCGACTAAGAGTCTGTGTCAACACGTCGATACTGGACTCGGAGCACCGGCGGCCCGCCGGCTTGGTTCGAAGAGCAATCAGTGTTGACACCAGCTACGAGGAGTCGCTCGGCGATCGGCCAGCAAGGGAGCTCACGTCCCAGACGCACAGGGGCGTTCCCAAGAAGAAGGGGGCATGGGGCGTGAAGCCTGGCCGCCTTCGGGAGCGTCGGCTCCCAGCCGGCTCATATCTGGGGAGACGGGGCTCGAATACGATTGCCCTCCGGTAAAGTCTCCTTGGAATCGTGCGTCATTGGCGATAGTTTGAGGGACAAGCCGTAACGACTGTATACATCGAGACGTATAGTTCGCCTCATAGAGGGGGTAACTCTACCGGTGATAGGAAGTACACACCGGTTTGCAGGGCGATCCGTGACCCAAACGGGGACTGGTATGACCAATGGCAACCAACAATCGCTCGAAAGCTTGTCGTCCGCGAAGGGACGAGACGACGTCGACGTCGGGGACGGCCCCCCCGCTCCAGAGAGGTCCGAGGCCGCCGGGCTCGAGGCCATCACGGCCCGTTCGCGTCAGGTCGTCGATCTGGCCGGAGAGTACTACCTGCTCTACCGTCTCGATACGCGCGACCATCCGGCGCAACTGTGTATCGAGGCATACTATCACGCCGATCCCGAGCAGCTGCGCCGCTGGAGATGCGCAGGCGGCCCCCCCGAACTCGTGTCGCCGGCCCTGCTGGAGCAGACATTGGCGTGTAGCCGATCGATGACCGTCGGCCCCGTCGAGCCTCCATCGGATCGGGTCGCCTCCTCGACATGGGGCCGCTCGGCGGCGGTGCTCGCGCCGCTGACGACCTCGCACGGCGACCCCATCGGGGTGTTGGTCGTCGGAGGAGAGCGCGAATCTGGAGGCGATCGTTCCCGACTGCTCGCGCTCGTCGAGACGCTGGCCGACGATCTCGCTGTCCGTCTCGAGAACGCCGAGCTTCGCGAACAGCTCCAGACGATGCGAACCCAGCTGGAGCGCACCATTGACCTTCAAGATCACGTCACGTCGGTGGTCACCCACGAACTGCGTTCGCCTCTGAGTACGATTCAGCTCCTCGCTCAACTCCTGCGGCGCGAGGCTCCACACGCCGACGATCCAAATCAGACGGCAGCGTCCGAGAATATCTTGACACGTGCCGATTCCCTGGAACGTCAGGTGCGTCGCATGAGCAGCCTGATCGATCGACTCTCGGAGGTCGCCAAACTGTCGAGCTCTCATCTGGAGTTACAGCCTCGCGACGTGGATCTGGTGGCACTCGTCGAGGATGTGCTCGAGACGTATCGAGACTCCGATACGGTGTCCGATGTGCATCTCGAGGCGCCGAATGCCGTGAGAGGAGAATGGGACCCGAACTATCTCGAGAGAGCCGTCTCGAACCTCGTCGACAACGCCGTCGCTTATGGAGAGGACCGACCGATCGTGATTACGCTCGACTCGAATGACAACCACTGCGACGTGTACATCCGCGATCACGGCCACGGTCTCCCGGAGGACGAGCACGATCGCCTCTTTGAACGCTTCGAGTGCGGTGGGCACGCAAACTCGGAGGAGGGGTTGGGGGTGGGACTCTGGGTCAGTCGGCGTATCGTCGAGGCCTTCGGAGGCTCACTGACGATGACCAGTATATCCGGTGAGGGGACGGAATGTCACATGCGCCTCCCTCGTCGAGTCTCGTGAGATCGAACTCGGGACGAACGATACGATTCATCGGCTCCATGCAGGTGAACGACACGATGACTACACGCATTCTCGTCGTCGAAGACGAAGACGATCTCCGACACAGCATCTCGGACATTCTAGAAATCGAGGGCTACCACACGATGGGAGCCTGCAACGGGCGCGAAGCGCTCGAGTGTCTGCACGAGCAGGAACGCCCCGAGCTTATTTTACTCGATCTCCTGATGCCCGAGATGGATGGCTGGACGTTTCGCGAACGACAGCGCGCGTGCGCCGATTTCGCCACCATTCCCCTCGTCGTCTTCACGGGGGTCACCCTTTCGGACGACGATCGTGACACGCTCGCCCCCGTCGAAATCCTCGAAAAGCCGGTGCTCATGGACGATTTGCTCGACATGGTCGCGAGTCAGGTCGAAGGGGCATGAGCCCCACTCCCTTCGCCCCTCTCGTCGCCTCGGGTCACATGCGTTTTCGGAGGGCGTGCGCCCCCAGTCGAATGGAGACGGCGGCGACGCCAAAGGGGGTGAGAAGACCGGCGAGCGCCACGACGTGGTGGACGAGTCCGATGTTCCAGCCATCCTCGCCGCTCGCCAGGTTGCCGTAATGCATGGTGACGTGGAAAGTGGCCGCCAGCACGAAGAGCACGACGAACATCCCGAGGATCATGTAGATGACCGCGCCGAAGCTGGAGGCAATTTTGGCGGCGTTGGGATTGTGAAATTGCGGGTAAACAGCGCCGAGCCCGACGGCCATGGCGGCGATGCCGATGCTGATGACCAGCGTGATGACACTTCCCATCAGGCAGTGAAACCAGTTCTGCTGGACGAGCATGTTCGACGTCCAGATCAGGAACTGTCCGACCACGACAACCGGGGTCATCGCCCCGAGCCACTTGCCGGTCAGGAATTTCTCGAGCGAGATTGGCGCCTGGAGGATCATCCAGAAATTCTTGCCCTCGAGGCTGACGGCCGGAAACAGAAATCGTCCCGCCAGCGCGACGACCACGAAGCCACAGGCCGCCAGGTTGAAGTAATAGAGCCCGACCTCCCCGAAGAGCTTCTGGTGCGAGGCAATCTCGAAGTACTTGTAGTTGACCAGATAGATGAGCATGATGGCCAGTACGACCAGAAGCTGCGACCACTGGCTGGCGTCGCGCAGGAAGACGAGCTGATCTTTGCGAACGAGCTGCTGGAGATCCGAGATCGCGTCATCTCCCTTCTCTCGGAGTGACGCGACGCCCTCGTCGAGCCCGCCGCGGAGCGACTCGGTCCGCTCGAAGATCCAGTTGCGGAGGTTCGTCAGCAGACTCGGACCGTGGCGCCCCTCCTGAGCCTTCGAGTAGCCGCGTTCGTAGAGCGAGCGATGGCACCAGGCCGAGATGAAGTACAGCGCCAACGGGGTCGAATACAGCAACCCGAGGTCCCAGTAGTCCGGCGGTCCGCTGTTGAAAAGCACCGGCATGAGGATCTGCATGCACCATTCGCTCGGTAGATAGGCGCTGGTTGGAGCCGAGAGGAGATCCAGCATCTGGCCGATCGACTCGAAGCTCTCCGGGTTGAGAAGGCGCTCCGGGCGATACGCTCGAATCGCGATGAAGAGTCCGGTGAAGGCGATCAGCCCGAAGAACATCAGGATGTCTCGGGTGCGCGTCGCCTCCAGAAGATTGGTGATCGCCAGCGCCAGCAGGGTGGCAATGGCGGTCGGGAGCGCCACGAATGGAATGAGCGTCGTACCGAGCATGCCATAGTACCCCCAGGGTGCTCCCACCCCGACCCCGGCGGCAATGAAGATCGGGAGCCCGAAGACAACGACGATCCAGGACGACTCCGAGAGAGACTCGAGAAACCGCGATGTAAAGAGCTCGTCGTCGGGGATCGGCTTGGACATCAAAAACTGAAGGTCGTCCGACAGATAGAACGTCGTAAAGACCGTGACGATGTTCGAGAACGTCAACAGGGCCAGAAAAACCAGGAAGGTGATCGCCAGCAGCTTCTGGACCAGCAGATCCCCGACCGGCTGAATCCCGACGGCCTGATTGACGATCCAGAGGCTCCCCCGGTAGAGCATCGCCCAGAAGATCGCACTCAGCACAAAAAAGAGCGGAGCCCGGAGCGTACTCTCCTCTTCGGAGCGTAGATGACCCCGCATCTCGCGGAGTTTCGTGCCAATGAGACGCGAGAGCATCGTGTCAGTCCCTCCCGAAGCGTGCGGCGACGGCCTCGGCGCGCTCCTCGTCGCTCTCTTCGGTCAGCGCCAAAAAGACCTCCTCGAGCGACCCCTCGTCGGCGCCGGACTCGATCCGGAGCTCCTGGAGTGTGCCGCGCGCGATGATCTGGCCGTGATTGATGATGACGATCTGGTCGCAGACGTCCTCGGCGACCTCGAGCGTATGAGTCGAGAGCAGAACGGTGAGCCCATCCTCGTGGGCCAGATCCTGGAAGAGCTGCTTGACCAGGTGATGACCCTGTGGGTCGAGCCCGACCATCGGCTCGTCGATGACCATCAGTCGCGGCTCGGGGAGGAGCGCCCCGGCAAAGACGAGCCGCTGTTTCATCCCGTGGGAGAAGCTCTCGATCAGGCTGTCGCCCCATTCAGCGAGCTCGAACAGCTCCAGCATGTCCTCGATGCGCTCCGCGATCTTGTCGGCGGACATGTGATAGAGGCCGCCGATGAACCGGAGATATTCGAAGGCGGTGAGTTTGTCGTAGACGTAGGGGCGATCCGGAATGAAGCCCGTCTGGCGCTTGGCGGCGGTCGGGTCCTCGATCATGTCGATTCCGTCGACGAGGATCGTCCCCTCGGTCGGCTGCAGCAGGCCCGTGATCATCCGGAGCGTCGTCGTCTTGCCGGCGCCGTTGGGGCCGAGGACGCCGAACACCTGCCCCTCGGGCGCCTCGAGGTTCAAATGGTCGACGGCCGTGAAGTCGCCGTACCGTTTGACGAGGTTGCGCAGAACGACACGGGGCTGACCCGTATGACTGGAAGAGGCTGAGTCGTCGGACATCGCGGTGAGGTCGGCAAAAAACGTGTGAGTCGGGTGAATCAGACCGGGCAACTCGAATCGAACGCCGGAGAACCCTCAGCGGGCGATCGCCTCGTCGGCCGTATCGGAAGAGGCAGCGTTCGGGTCGACGTCCGAAGCGGGTGCGCCGGCATCCGGGGGGGGCGACCCCGTCGAGGCGTCCGTCTTCGAATCGGACGACGAGTCGTCCATCTGCGAGGCCCCGATATCGGGGATCATCTGCGAGCCTCCCCCGCTTCCGAGCCCCAGCACGCCGAGCGCCATCTCCAGGCCTCGCCCGATTTTGCTCCCCTTCGAGGCGAGCTTGTTTCGGAGATCCCGAGCCCGCTGTCGGAGGTTCGAGGCGCGCGTCTTAGCGAGGTCGGGTCGCACCCGGGCGCCGACGACCTTCATCGGGAACTCCTGGACGAGGATGCGACCCTGATCGTCGACGTAGATGTCGAGCTCCCGTCCGGCGACCGTCTGGCGGATGAAATGGGCGTTTTCCTTGCGGTCGAAGACGCTGATCTCCTCGCGCCCCTTGTAGGTCATGACGATCGACTCCCGGCTCATCGACGTCGGATCGAAGTAGGTCTCCTCGAACGTATCGCCGGGGTCGAGATTGTCCTGGGCGAGGAGCTGATGGACGGAGTTGGAGGCCAGACGGGGCCGTTCCTCGAAGTCGATCGTCCGCTGCATCGACTGGTCGTCGCCGGACTCGACAATCAGGGTCGCCGAGCGATCGTCGACCTGGCCCCGTGCCTCGAACGACCGATTGGCGATCTTGGCGTCGGCCTGAACGTTCGAGACGTATCCTTCGGTGTCGATCGTCGCCTTGACCGTCGTCTCTAGAGGGAGTTCGCGTCCCACGATCTCGAGGATCGCCAGCATGTCGTATTCGACAAGCCAGCCGTCTTCGAGCCGCGTGTGAGTGCGATGGAGGTAGCCGATCTCGTCGCCCTGTCGCCTCAGCAGCATCCAGGTGTCGCCTGCTTCCATATTCAAGCCATCGGACTCGAGTGCCTGGCCCGTCTCGTTCGATTGCCACTCCGTGCGATAGACGAAGAGCCCGGTGATGACGAGCCATCCGGCCACGGCCAGGCCCCCCACGACGTCGAAGGTACGCACAGCCATTGAATCTCTCTGTGGTCAGGAGTCGTCGGAGGCGGCGAGCTGGTCGTGTCCGGTCTCGGTCAGACGGGCCCAGAGCGTGCGATGCTGATCGACGATGTCGGACAAATGGGCCTTCATGGTGTCGCGATCCACATAGAGGCTGGCGACGCGATCGGAATCGAGGCAGTTGTCGAGCGCCGAGCGTTGGAAATGGATGGGATCGAGCATGTAGACGCGGCGCATCATGTCGCTGCAGCGGATGAGCCACACGACGCCGCGCTGGAGAGGGGCGTCCGTGTCGCTCGAGGGGGGGGCGTCGTCGGTCGACTGGCTCTCGTCGGATGGCTCGGCCGAGCGACGCGCGGTGTCGATGTCTCGCATGAGCTTGCGATACATCCGCTCGACGAACTGGTTGTCGCCCTCCAGCTCGACCTCGATCCCTTCGCATTCGAACCGAAACCGCAGGCTCTCGTCGTCGTCAGCCATCGACACGCTCCTGAAGACACGTCACGCCACAATACACACTCGAGCGAGCGCCCTCATTGTGTCGCACGCCCCCGACGACTGCAAGGGCTGTGGAGCATCGAGACAGTGCGATCACATTAGAGGTATAAGTAATATATTCAAGGTTAGACCTTCGTTAAGTCGCCTCTATTCGTCCGCCAGGAAGTCACTGAAGCCATATAGCCAGCAGGGATGCTGGCGCTCCGAGCCCCCCATATCGAGTCGATTCGGAGGGCCTAGGAGCGTCGGCTTCCAGCCGGCTCATATCCGTGATCGTTCAATCCTTATGCGATCGCCCTGAGCATCGAGAGCCGCTTGCAGACAAAACTTCGTTTGTGAGTATTTGTACTCAATCCTGTTGTGCGGTGAAGTATTCAGACGTATCGATCTCCTTGGCCGAAACGCTCGCTATTCATCGATAGAGGTCTGTCGTGTGCACCTCCACGGACTCGACGATGTCGCGGACGGCCCGAACGTGGCTCATCGTCTCGGCTCTCACGATCACCATCGCCGGAGTGGGAGGATCGGGCGGTCCCGGGGGGAGTGGAGCTATGGGCGGCTCCGGCGGCCAGAGCGGAGGCGCCTTCACGGCCGGTGATACGGGCAACGTCTGGACGGGTCGATGTGACGACGGTGACGCGGGCTGATCGTCACTCCCAGTCGAAGACACGCGAGGCGTTGGTCCAGACCTGTTCGGCGAAGGTCTCGAGGTCGGTGTCGCGCACGTCGGCGACCGTCTCGGCCGTGTGGCGCACGAAGGCGGGTTCGTTGGTCTCGCCGCGGTGGGGTTCCGGGGCGAGGAAGGGCGAGTCGGTCTCGACGAGGATGCGATCCTCGGGGACGTCGGCGGCGATCGAGCGGAGTTCGTCGCTTCCGCCGAAGGTGACGATGCCGCTGAACGAGATGTAGAAGTCGAGTTCGAAGAGGCGCTCGGCCATCCAGCGGCTCCCGGTAAAGCAGTGCAGGATGCCGCCGGTCACGCCCGTCTCCTCGAGCAGTTCGATGGTGTCCTCGTCGGCGTCGCGGCTGTGGATGACCACCGGCTTGTCGACCTCCTTGGACATCTCCAGAAACGCCCGAAACGAGTCCTTCTGATTGTCGACCTCCGCGTTGTCGTAGTAGTAGTCGAGCCCGGTCTCGCCGATGGCGACCACCTGATCGTGTTCGGCGAAGTCCTCGCGGATGGTCTCGACGACCTTCTCGTCGGTCATGTCGGCATCGTGGGGATGGATGCCCGCCGTACACCGGATGTGGTCGTACTCCTCGGCGAGTTCCAGGGCGCGGTAGTTGCTGTCGAGCCCGTCGGAGGCGCCGATCGTGACGATGCGCTCGACATCCGCCTCGCGAGCGTCGGCGAGGAGCTCGTCGAAGCGATCCTGGAGGTTATCGAAGTCGAGATGGGCGTGGGTGTCGATCAGTCGCATGGCGTCTCGTCGGTTGAAAGGAGGCATCGAATCGTCGAAGCGCCTCCATTCATTTCGCATCTGACGAGTCGAATCAACCCCGATCTCCGGGAAGAGGAGCCTCGACGGGCCGGAGATGGGATCGTACATTGGGCATCGCATCCATTCGCTCGATCCCTGTCGTTGGAGGAGGCCCGACCGCCGTGTTCACCACCGTTTTGCTCATCGCACTCGCCGCTCTCTTCGTGCTATCGGTCGTCCTGTATCTGTATCAGCGAGGGCGCATCCGGGAGCTCGAAAGCGAGATCGAGACGCTTCGCGTCGAGCACCAACAAGAGGTCGAAAAACTCCACCGCACGTATCGCGATCGTATCGATCGGCTGGAGCGCGACCTCGAGCGAATCGAACGGGAGGGGCATCTCGATCTGGCCGACGATCTGTTCGACGGGCTCGATGCACTGACCCAGGCGCTCGACGAGGCGCGAGCCAACGACGGAGGAGCGGATGACGACGACATCGTCGAGGGGCTGGAGATGGTGCAGTCGACGTTCCGTCGCGCCCTCGAACGCCACGAGCTCGCCCCCATCACGCCCGAGACGCAGGATGACTTCGATCCCGAGCGCCACGAGGCGCTTCGCGCCGTCGAGCCCGAGGAGGTCGACGACGAGGCTGAGCCCGGCACGATCGTGCAGTGTCACCGACCGGGCTATCGGTTCGGCGATCGCGTGCTCCGGCCCGCCTCGGTGGACGTCACGGTCGAGGCGTCGTC
This sequence comes from Bradymonadaceae bacterium, assembly GCA_028274765.1. Lineage (GTDB taxonomy): Bacteria > Myxococcota_A > Bradymonadia > Bradymonadales > Bradymonadaceae > CAJXPB01. The sequence goes on along the minus strand of JAQCND010000210.1, from coordinate 2,719 downwards.
GGACGGGGAGGGGGAGGCGGTCGAGACGTCGTTGGAAGATGACTCGAGTCCGGCCGATGAAAGCACCGATCACGGGGAGGAAGAAGTGACGCTGGAGGGACTCGAATCCGACGACGAGCAGCCGAACGAGACCGAGGACAACGAGGCAGATCGTGAGGACGAGATGCGACCCGACGAACGCGAAGTCGGGGTCGATGCCTCGACATGAGGAAGCTTCCGACTACTCGCCTCGGGGGCGTTCGATACGTTCGTCGGCGTCGCGTCGGGGTTCGTCGCCTTCGAGCCGCGATTCGATGCCAGCGGCCTCTCGAATACTGTCGATCGGCTGTTTTTGATACTTCGAGGCCTCGGATTCGGCCTCGCTCGGGCCCAGCAGGTAGGCCGTCTGGTAGACGCGTTCGGCGAGTTCGATCGACTTTCGGAGCTGAGACGAAATCTCGTCTTTGGTGTTGGTTCCCTCCATCAGCACGAAGAGGCCGTCGTCGGTCAGACGGAGACTCTCGGCGTGTTCAGCGAGCCGCAGGAGTTGAAATTGCGCCGTATCGGTTAGGAGCGTCCGGAGGCGATCGGCGCTATGGCCGAAGAGCAAGAACTCGTGATCGAAGCGTTTGTCGCCGATTTCGACTTCGCGCATGCGGCGAATATAATTGAGCAACGCTTCGTGATCGTCTTTGCAGATGCCGACGTTTTGACCGAGGTGGCTGGGAAATTCGATGGCGATCCGCACGTAGGGCCGCCAGTCCCCTCGCGACACCTCGAGCTCGACGAAGAGGTTGGAGAACTCGCCCTCGAGGAGTTGAATCGACTCGCCGAAGAGGCTCAACGCGCGATACGCCTCCAGCCCCAGCGCCGCCCCCAGCGACTCGATGAAGTCCGGGGCGACCGGTTCGGCGTTGTTCGCGGCTCGATGGCGGCTCCGTCTCCAGCGCACGCCCAGCGCCACGAGTCCCATGGCCCCCAGTATACAGAGCGCCAGTATGATCCAGTTCAACATATCACACCTCGAGACCAGAGGAGACGGGCTCGGTGTCGGCCCGGAGGTTCGATTTTGCGAGCACTTCGACTACAGTATCCGGACCGATGGATTTCAACGGGGAGATGGGTCCGGCGAGGGGGCGGCGTTGGCCGGTGGATGAGTCCGCGATGCCGGCGAGGGAGCCATCTTCGACATCCCTCTGAACGTATCATCTCTCGGACGTCCTCATCGAACGCTACTACGTGTCCTTCCGCCTTCGCCAGACGTGTCTCGTCGCACTCATGGTCCTCTGTGGCTGTGCGACCGCCAAGTCGCGTCGGGATCGCATGCGAGCGGGATCGACCGATTTGCTCGTCCGATCGTTCGTGATCGAGGGCAACGAGGCTTTTGAGACCCAGACGATCAAACAGGGGCTCGCCACGCAAGAAGATCCCGGATGGCGGGCCTCCATTCCGTGGATGCCTCTCATTGGAACCGAACACGGTTACTTCAACTACCTCGACTGGCGCAAGGATCTCAAACGGCTCCGCACCTTTTATCAAACTCGCGGCTATTACAACATGCAAATCACGCGCGAGCAAATCTTGCGCAGACCCGAGGAGGGCGTCGTCGATCTCGTGCTCGTCGTCGACGAGGGAGAACCCGTCATGCTCGAAGAAGCCACGATCGAGGGGCTCGAGGGTGTCCCGCAGTTCGACTCGAATTCTCTCATCGAGCAACTCCCGCTCGAGCCCGGATCGATCTTTACGCAGGAGGATTACGCGACCACCAAGGACAAACTCCAGAAGCGACTCGAGCGCGTCGGCTATCCCTACGTCGAACTCCAGGGACGAGCCGTCGTGCGACCCGACGAGAAGACGGCCCGCGTCGATTTCATCGTCGATCCCGGGCCAGAGGCCTCGATCGGCGACGTGGAGGTCGAGGGACTCGATACGATCCCCGAGTTCTACGTGCGTCGCTCGATCGAACTCGAAAAGGGGCAGCCCTATTCGTCCCGCGCGCTGCAGCGGGCCCAGCAGGACGTCTACGGGCTGGAAGTCTTCAGTTTCGTCAACGTCGTGCCGACTCTCGAGGTCGTCCAAGACGACGAGGTGGGGACGGCCGATCCGGAGGATGTCGAAGTGATCGAAACGGAGGGCGAGCCGCCGATCTCTCCACCCGAGGAGGCGACACAAGCTCGGGACACTCCCTCCAAGGACGACTCGCCCTCCGCGCCCGGCTCGCTCGGCGTCTCCGAGCTTCTGAACTCCGCTCAGAAGCGAGCCGAAACCCGTGCCGGGCTGCCGCCGACCGTTCCGGTGACGGTGCAGGTCAAGGAGGCCCGCATGTGGAACGTCCAGGTCGGCACCGGATTTACGATTGAAAAGAATCGCCAGGACGTCCACACGCAGTTCGACGTCTCGAGTCGGAACTTCCTCGGGGGGCTGCGAAAGATGCAGTGGTCCAACGAGGTCGGATACGCCTGGGCTCCCGGCCTCCTGTTTACGACCGAGGCCGAACGCGAACGTTTCACGCCTCGAGGTCCCAAGAAGGGACCGACGCTCTCGAGTGAATTTCGATTCGTCCAGCCCTGGTTTGCCTGGGGGGGCAAGACGAACTTCAACATCGTTCCGTCGATCGAACGCGACGTCCAGCGGGAGTACAAGTTCTGGAATCCCTCGCTTCGCCTCGGGATCGACCGAACGTTTTTGGACTCGCTGACGATCGGGGTGGGCTATCAACTGTCGTACTACAACTTCGACG
>JAQCND010000057.1 GCA_028274765.1 Bradymonadaceae bacterium | reverse complement strand
ACTCGTTTTCGTACTCGGTTTCGGAGCAGTGGGTGTGAATGAGCGCGTCGAGCTCATCAGCCGCTTCGGCGGTACGACTCAGCAATTCGTCGGTACAGGAGAGCGCAAATCGAGGGGCGAAAGCATACCGAATGCGTCCATCGGCCGTCCCATCCCAGCGTTCGCACAGTCGGCGACTCTCGCGCAGGCTGGCCTCGGTCTCCTCGTGGAGCGCCTCGGGGACGTTCTCCTCGTCTCGATCCATCATGCACTTGCCGATGAATGCCCGAATGCCCGAATCGGCGACGGCTTCGCCGATGGCATCGGTGTGGTGCACGGTCCCCATGTCTAGGAGCGTCGTCGTCCCGCTCGAGACGAGTTCGGCGAGCCCGAGTCGGGCACTAACCGAGAGGGTGTCGGCATCGAGAGCCGCCTCGTAGGGCCAGACACGTGTCGAGAGCCATTCGATGAGCGCCATGTCGTCGGCGCTGTTGCGCAGCAACGTCTGACAGAGGTGGATGTGGGGCTGGACAAACCCCGGCATGACGACCGATCCCTCGAGATCGAGCTCCCGCACATGCTCGCGGTCGGTCTCGTCGAGCGCATTCAATGCGGTCGAGACGTCGCCAATCGCTTCGATCGTTCCGTCTTCGACGAGCAGATCCCCCTCGACGATCGAGCTCGAGTTGTCGAGCGTGAAAACAACGGCGTTTCGCAACACACACGAATCGGTATCCGACGGGTACACGTGCAACTCCCTGGTTCGTCCCGCTGACTGAGCATGTCTCTCGATTGGTACCCGAAGTTTGATGCTTACCAGAGGGGGAGGGAGGCGTGCAAGACTTGGATGGTTCCAAGAGTTGGTTTCAAAATTGGTTGTTCTTCGACCCAAGCCGGCGGGCCGCCGGCGCTCCAAGCCCCATATCGACGTCTTGAAGCAGACTCTAAAGTGCAATCGTCAGCCGTGGGGCCAGCTTCAAGTGGATGAGTCGTTTTACTCCCCCCGAAAGGGCGTCATGCGGCGACGGGCCCGCGAGGCCGCTCACGTCATAGACGTACAGGGGCGCTCCAGGAGACGCGAAGCCGTACCCCCCCAGATCGTGATCGTACGCCGCTTCGATGCCGAGCACGCTGTTTCAAACTTTACAATATGATTGACCCCGTCGTATCCTGGCTCCTCCACATGGCTCTCGAACCGCTCCCTCAAAGATCGAGGTCTGAACCGTGAGTACACGGGACGACACGATCAGCTCTCTCTTACGGCTACCGTGGATCTCGGTGGGGGAGTCGTGCTCGTTATGGTGGGATAGGGCATGTGGACATTCGGGAGCAATACAATCACTCGAGGAACGCCGCCGCTCCATAAAAGCGATCGGGGACTCGAGTGCCTCGCCGAATCTGCCAGAACATGAGGGGCGAAGGATGATGCCGTTTCCGGCGGAGCTCAGACACCCGAGACGACTTCGTCTCCACTCCGGGACGGGAGACCTACGAGGTATCTCCTGCCGTCCCTCCGCAGGAGGGGCGAGTCAGAGAGACGCTCGATTCGAGGCACTTCACTTTCAGTACACCGACACTGCGAGGGGGGCGGGAGCCGAGGCTTGCGCCATTGTTCGGACGAAGGCCAACATCGATGCCTCGACCGCCGACGGTCATGCGGTGACGTCGAGACTTGAGGTCCAACATGGTCGAGTTCAAGTAGTCTATCCCTCGTACGTGCAACGAGTTCGAGTGACACGGCCCCCGCCCCCCTCGAGAGAGATCCGGAGTCGAAGACGAGTATCTGACGAGGTGTAGAGACGAGTTGGAATCACTAGTTGTCGTTCAACAGTCGCCAAACGTCACAAAGGGTTGCTAGATGTCGAAACGTTGTGAGCCCTCACGTGGAACACGTTTCATTCTCTCGCTCGCCATCGGTCTGAGTCTGGTCGGCATGACGACTTCGGCCGCCGCTCAGGTGCCACAGAAGCTCAGACATCAGGGACGCCTGATGAACGATGCCGGCGAGCCGGTGACGGGTGAAAAACGCGTCACGTTCACTCTCTACGATTCGGAGACCGGAGGCGCGGTCCTCTGGCAGGCCGAAAAACAGGTCGAATTCGACGAGTCCGGGTTCTACGCTATCACGCTCGGGGGGGACTCCAATCCCATCGAACCCGAGACGCTCGAAGGAGGCGATGTCTATTTGTCGATTCAGGTTGGAGACAACCCGGAGATGACGCCGCGACATGCGCTCCACACGGCCCCTTTTTCGGTCATCGCCGAGCGAGCTCGCGATGTCACCGAGGGAAGTATCGAATCTTCGGATCTCAGCGACGACTTTTCGTTGGGAAGCGACCGACTCGAGGAGACGACGCTGGGTGATGTGAACTGTCCGGATGGACAAGTCCCCATTGCGCAGAGCAACGGACAGTACGCCTGCGACCAGGCCGTCCCTGTCCAACAGAAATGCGCCCAAGATGAAGTCGCGGTGGGGCTCGACGACCAGGGCGAGCTCCTCTGTCGCGATGAAACCACACGCACCGAAAGCGAGGTCGAGCGAGCCGTCCAGGGAGATTTTGCGGCGAGCGACCAAGCCTGTGGCCCCAACGAGGTGGTGCGCGGGCTCGACCAACAGGGGACACTCATCTGCGAGACCGATCAGACTCGCTCCGAGTCGGAGGTCGAGCGAGCCGTCCAAGGCGACTTCGCCGCGGCCGGACAGAGCTGTCC
>JAQCND010000049.1 GCA_028274765.1 Bradymonadaceae bacterium | reverse complement strand
GACTCGGGGGCGGGGGGGACGGCGACGAGCTGGTGACGATCGACCGCGTCCAGATCCAACTCGATCCTGCCTCGATCGTGTCGGGGGAGCCGACCGTGTCATCGCTGACATTCGAGGGTATCGAACTCTACGTGCGCCGTCGGGCCGACGACACGCCCCACTGGCGGCGACTGATGAGACGGCTCCGAGCCGGGGGGGATCCCAGTTCGTTAAAGTCCCAAGAGCAGGGTTCCGAGAGCACGGATCGCTCGTCGTCGTGGCTTCGGTATTTCGGCGGCGAGTGGCCGAGCGTGACGGTGCGAGACGCGACCGTTCACTTCGAATCCGACGAGGGAGCCCCTCCCTGGCCGGTCGCCTCGACGACCTGGGACCGCGTACAGGTAGCCTCCTCGGGTCAGACGGCGTCCGTTGAAGCCAAGGGGGCGCTCGAGCGGGGCGAAGGACGTCCGCAGTGGTCGATTCCCGACGCCCTCGACATCGAGGGCATGCTGAGATGGCCGCTCGAGGATTCGACGGGGCGCGTCTCGCTGAAGGACCCGCTCGAAGTCACCAACCTGGCGCCGCATCCCTATCTTCGAGCCGGAATCGGCGCCGTGCACGTTTCCGAACAGCACGCACTGGAACTCCGGGGACTCTCACTGGCCCTCCAGAGCGAAGCCGACACAACGTCACTCGCCGCGTTGGATCGCACTCGCGTTCAGTTCGACGATTGGCCACGCTCGCCCGACGATCTCGATGTCGAAGCGATCCTCGTCGAGGGTCCACGGGTCGATCTCGAACTCCAGCGACAGTACGGGAGCAACTGGGAGGAACTTCGCCATCTCCTCCGAGCTCCGCTGGCTCGAGAGGTTGCCGAACGCGCTCGCACCGTCGCCGATGAGCTCGCCGATGCCTCCGACGACGAGGACCGAGATGCCTCCTCCAAGACCTCCAGCGGCCCCACGATCACCGAGCGTTTCCTCGACGGTGTGAAGCGATTCATCCAAGATGCATCGCTCCCCGACGAGGTGCGCATCCGCGAGGGGACGCTCGCTGTCACCGACCATCGTCGCCTCGACGTCGATCGCCCCGCCGATCGTCTGGCGATCCGGAGGGGACGGGTGACCCTCGAGCATCGAGAGATGGCGGGAGGCGTTCACCTCGAGGCCGGGTTCGAGGCACGGGCCAACGGTGAATCGCGCGGATCGGCATCGGGCGACGTGACGTGGACGTATCGCTCCGGCTCGTTCGAGTGGAGCGGCGAGGCCGACGATCTCGATCTGTCGTGGCTCGCCCAGATGGCGGGGCCGCGCCTCGCTCGTTACGTGCGAGGCGGACAGCTCCGCGGGACGATCGACGCTCGGCCCGACGACGAGGGGCGTCAGGCGTTTTCGGGCTTCGTGTCACTCGAGCGCGGGCATCTCGACATGCCCCGGCTCGCCGAAGAGCCGATCGAGGCTCTGTCGACGAGTTATCATTTCGAGGGATTTTACGAGGCCGACGCCTCCATACCCGAGCCCGAGCACATCCGAGCCGGCGATATCTATCCCAGCGAGACGAGCTCATCGGGTCCCCCTGATCGGCCCCGCGCGTCCTCAGAATCGGAAGATGATTCGACCGAGCCCGAGGACGACTCGGCGCGCGACGAGAGGCCTTCCGACGAGAGTTCGGTCCCTCGACGGGGAGCTCTCGTGCTGACGGAGGGACGAGCCGAGTGGAACGGCGTGAAGGCCGACGTCCAGCCCGCTCTTTACGGACTCGACGGGGGCTCGAGCCTGCCGGCTCGGCTCGACCTCCAGGTCTCACTCCCCGAAACGGAGATTCAGACGCTCCTCGATTCCGTTCCAAAGGCCATCCGAGGTCCGCTGAACGGCACGGAAATCAAGGGGCAATTGGGATGGGAGTTCGACGCCGAATTCCCGCTCCACAATGCCGACGAGACCGAATGGACGTCGACCCCGACGCTGAGCGACGTCGAGCTGGTCGAGTTGCCCGACGAGGTCGACGTCCGCAAGCTCGAAGAGAGTTTCGAGCATACCATTGAGATCGAGACTGAGGACTACCACGTCGAGCGCACCGTCGACATCCCGGCGATGCGTCCGACACCGGCCGAGTGGCTGGTCGATAACGGCGAAATGACACTCGAGACGATCGACGAGCGGCGGCGAGAGCGCGAATGGCCGAAGCGCCCGACCCTCGAAGCCCTCGACCCCGATCGACACGTGCCCGAGGCGTACGACAAACCCAAATGGGTCGACGACCGGACCCCGACCCACAAATGGATGAAGCATTTCGCCGATTCACCGGAGGTGTGGCTCAGCAGTATCCTCGAAGATCGCTACCCCGACACACCCTGGGGGCCCGACCAGCGTCTGGCTTCGATCGACAAGATCGACGTGCCCGACGATCGCGAGCCGGTCCCCTACGTGCGAGACCTGATTGCCCGGCAACAACGAGGGCGGCCCACTCGACTTCTCGAGCCCGACGATGGTTGGCCGGAGGTCCACGAGACGGAGGCGTCCGACGACGATGCGACCGAGACGGCGTCGATGCGGCCCTCCGAGGGGGCGAGCGATCGCAGAGGGCGCTATTTGACCGGGGTCGACGATGGGGAACGTACTCGTTCGGAGTCGTCGCGTTCCGCGAAGGACGTATCGGGCGAGTCGCCGCCCATTCAATCACTCGACGACTCGATCTTCATCACGTACGACCCTGACGACCGATCTCGGACCCGCGTTCATCCGTATGGTTCTTATGTCTACGTGCCGCTCCATCATATCGCCAAGTGGATGCCGCGGGCGATCATGACGACCGAGGACAACTCGCTGTTCGAGCACCACGGATTCAACTGGTTTGCCGTCAAGGACTCGCTGGAGGACAATCTCGAGGCCGGGGGATTCGTGCGCGGGGCGAGCACGGTGAGCATGCAGTTGATCAAGAATCTCTTCCTGTCGTTCGACAAGGTGATCGCCCGGAAGTTGCGCGAAGTCTTTCTGGTCTGGATCATGGAGGACGTCGTCGACCTGCCGAAGTCACGCATCGTGGAGCTGTATTTGAACATCATCGAGTTCGGACCGGGGATCTTCGGGATCCACGACGCAGCCGTCCATTACTTCGGCAAACGCCCCGATCAACTGACGCTTCGAGAGGTCGCCTGGCTGACCAGCATCATCCCCGACCCGCGCAAATATCATCGCTATTACGAGCGCGGTGAAATCGATGACTACTGGTTCGAGGGAATGAAACACTATGTTGATATCATGCATGAACGTGAGCGGGCGACCTCCGAGGACATCGAAAAGATGAAGCGAGAGAAGCCGACGTTCTTCAAACCCGAGGAGGGTAAACCCAAACTCCGCTCCGACTCGGAACGCTCGAAAGACGACGAAGCCTCTACAATGGAGGAGGTTTCGGATATTCTGGAGTAGCCGCTCGAATCGCAACGCGTCTAGTCGAGTGACTCGACTGAAACGTGTGCGACATTCACCCTTCCGTTCGTCTCCCTGGATGACGTCATGACGCAGTCCCCCCCGGCAGATCCCCCCTCGACCGATGCCCTCCAGCGCCTCGTGGCGCAGGTCGAACGCCGTGTTCGCACCCAGCAGGGGCTCGAGCGTGCGACGACCGGCGCGCTGGTGGCGCTCATGATCGGGTTGGTGCTCGTGACGCTCCTCAAAACGGGATGGATGGCTCTCGGCCCCTGTCTGACGGGGCTCGCCGGATTGACGAGCCTGCCCATTTTGGGATTCGGGTCGGCCTGGCTGGGCGATCGCGACCCCGTCGAGCTGGCACGCCGCATCGATCACTCCCACGATCTCCACGATCGCCTCTCGACGGCGCTCAGCTTCACCCAAGCGGGCAAAGGAGCGGCCTCAAGCGGATTCGCCCGGGCGCAGATACGTGACGCGATCGCTCACGTCGACGCGATCGACGTCGAGCGGACGGTCCCCTTTCGCCGCCCCCGCGATCTCCAGATGTTCGGCGTCTTCGCGATGGCGTTCGGGGTGCTCTGGGCGCTCGAGCCCCCTTCTCAGCAACATTCTCTCCCCGACCCGCCCGACATCCAACACGATCCCGTCCTTGACAGCAGCACCATTGCGATGGAGCGCGAGGAGGTCGAGCGCATGAGGGACGAACTCGAGGGCGGTGACGACGAAGAAGCCCGAGAGATGGTCGAGGAGATCGACGAACTGATCGAGAAGGCCGACAAGCGCGAGATCTCGAGTCGCGAATTTCTCGAGCGTGTCGACGAGATTGAGAAACAAAACTTTGGCGACACACCGGGGAGCTCCTCAGAAGAGGCCGAAAATCTCGACGAGCAACTCGAACAGGCGGCCGAATCGGTTGAAGAGGAGATGGGGGAGGCGCTCGACAAGGAAAAAAAGGCCAAAGAGGCCGTCGAGGCGATGAAAGAGGGCGATCGCGAGAAGGCCTCGAAGGCGCTCGAAGAGCTGGCCGAGGAGCTCAACTCAAACGAAGACATGAGCCAAGCCCGCAAAGAGCGGCTCTCAAAGATGATGAAGAAACTCGCCGAGAACCTCAACCGCGATCAGCTCCGCGAGATGGCCCAAAACAACAAGGAGCTCGCCAAGAAGCTGGCCCAGCAGATGGAGGGGATGGAGGGGATGGAGGGAATGGAAGGCCAGAAGGGGCAGAAAGGGCTTTCCAAGAAGGACAAACGGCGCCTCAAGCAGGCGAACAATCAGTCTGGGTCCAACAGCAAGCCGGGTTCCAAGCAAAAGGGGGAGTCGAAGTCCGACCGCCAACTCAAGAAGCTCCAGCGCGAGAACGACTCGAAGAACAAGCAGGCCAGTTCCTCGCAACAGTCCTCGGGCGACTCCTCCGACGAGCAGTCCGGGGCCAACGAGGACAAACCCGACTATCGCAACAAGCCCTCCGGCGGTGGTCAGAAGAAGAAAAAGACCTCCAAGGGCCAAAAGCAGGGGCAAAAGCAAGGCCAGAAGCAGGACGGCTCCAAAGAGGTCAAACAAATGGCCCGCAAGCAGCTCGAACAGCTCCGCGAGTCGGTCAAGCGTTCGCGCACCGGGGACCAACAAAAGAAACGGGCCCAGAACCAGAAAGGTTCGTCGGGTGAGAAGATGCGTGACTATCTACGTCGAGCCAAGGGCGAGAAGGGCCAAAAGCAGGGCAGCTCCTCCCAGCAGCAGGGGGCTAGACAGAAGGATTCCTCCGAGAGTGACTCCTCTCGAGCCGGTCGCCCGGGGCAGAAGCCGGGTCAGCAAGGCGGAAAAAAGAGCAAAGGGAAGGGATCTTCGGGTGAGCAGGGCTCGGGCAACTCGGATCCGTCCGGTTCGTCGACCGGCGCCGGCGATAGCGAGGGCAAGAAGGCCCTCGGTGAGAAGACCTCGCTCGAGGAGAGTGGCCGCAAAGATACCCAGCTCGAGGGTCGCAAAGGGGAGGGGCCGAGCAAATCCCAGATCATCCGCGCCGCCAGCCAGAAGGGATTCGCCAACCGGGAATACAAGGACGTCTACAGCGATTACTCCTCTGTGGCCGAAGAAGTCATGGAGCGCGAGGACGTTCCGCCGGGGTATCGCTACTACGTCAAGCGCTACTTCGAGCTGATCAAACCACGCGAAGAATCGTCGTCGAACGAGTGAGCGGCATCTGCGCCCGGCTCGTGAGAGGACGCATCGTCGTCTGATCGTTTTTCCTGGCACGTGAGTATCTCGAGACATGTCCGAGCCATCGAACGCCTCCGATGAGCCCCCCGAGGAAATTCAACAGGACGTCCAGGCCTTCGCCGAGGACTGCCAACGCATCCAGGACGAGATCGGCGAGATGATCGTCGGTCACGAATCGATCATCGAGGGGACGGTCATCGCCCTGCTGGCCGGCGGCAACGTTCTCCTCGAGGGCGTCCCCGGGCTGGGCAAGACGATGCTCGTGCGGACGCTCGCCGACGTCTCGGACCTCGATTTCTCCCGCATCCAGTTCACGCCCGACCTGATGCCGAGTGACATCATCGGCACGACGATCGTCGTCGAGGGCGAAGAGGGCGAGGAGAAACACTTCAAATTCGAGCGGGGTCCGATCTTTTCAAACGTCGTACTGGCCGACGAGATCAACCGGGCGACGCCCAAGACGCAGTCGGCGATGCTGGAGGCGATGCAGGAGCACAGCGTGACCGTCTCCAACGAGACGTACTCCCTCGATGAACCCTTCTTCGTGCTCGCCACGCAAAACCCCCTGGAGATGGAGGGGACCTATCCGCTCCCCGAAGCCCAGCTCGATCGATTTCTCTTCAAGCTGGAGGTCGATTTCCCGGATCGTCAGGAGTTACACACGATCATGGACCGAACGACCAAAGGGGAGAGCCCCGAAATCGAGTCGGTCGCCACCCAGGAGCGGCTCCTCGAGATGCGCAAGCTCACCCAAGAGGTCCCGCTGGCCCGTCACGTGCAGGACTACGCGCTCCGGCTCCTCCAGGCGACCCACCCGGACAACGAGGAAGCCCCCGAAATCACCGAGCGGTTCGTTCGGTTCGGCTCCTCGCCCCGTGGGGCCCAGGCGATGCTGTTGAGCGGCAAAGTGCGCGCGCTGATGGACGGGCGGTTCAACGTCTCCTGCCAGGACGTCCGCGACTCGGCCGTCGCCGCACTTCGCCACCGGATCATCCTCAACTTCGAGGGCCAGGCCGAAGACGTCGGCAAGGACGAAATTCTCGAGGCGATCCTCGAGGCGGTCCCCGAGCGCGAATGAATCCCCCTCGAAGCGTCTCCCTTTTTTGCATGGACGAGTAGCCGTCGATGGCCGAAGACGACACACAGTTCGACGAAGCCTTCCTCAAGCGACTCGAGTATCTCTACATCGTCTCGCAGAAGATCGCCGGGCGCCAGCAGCAGGCCAAACGCGAGACCGAGATCGTCGGGAGCGGCATCGAGTTCGCCGAACACCGCCAGTACACGCCGGGGGAGAACTTCCAGAACATCGACTGGAACCTGTACGCCCGCACCGAAGAGCTCTTTTTGAAGTTCTTCGAGGAGGAAAAGGATCTCTACATCTACTTTCTGCTCGACAGCAGCCGCTCGATGCAGGTCGGCGGCGGCGACAAATGGAATTATGCCAAGCAGGTGGTGGCGGCCCTGTCGTACATCGGGCTGAGCAATCTCGATCGCGTGAGCATCATTCCGTTTTTCAGCCAGCTCGGCGACCGACTGCCGCCGACGCGCGGAAGCGACCAGAT
>JAQCND010000208.1 GCA_028274765.1 Bradymonadaceae bacterium | reverse complement strand
AGTCCCACCGAGCCGAACGCCACCACCCACACGATACCGCGCCCCATCAGCGTCTGGCGCAACTGCTTCAACCCCCGATCGTACGAACCGCGGGGCTCGGGTTCCGCCTCGCCCCGAGGACGGATCATCAGCAACAGAGCGAGTCCGAGTATCAGCACGAGTCGAACAAAGGCCAACACGCGGTTGACCATCGGTGAGATGAGCCAGAGTTCGATGCGATGGTTGCGACTCACCGGTCCCGACCAGTTGAGCTCCACCCTCGTCCAGTCCCAGGAGGGGACACCAGGACCCGTCTGGACGACGGCATTGGGCGCCACCTGTTGGAGTTTGTCGCGTCCCTTGTAGGGAGAAACCTTCTCTTTTTTCTTCTGAGAGGCACTGCCCCGATATTCGGTCCAACCGCTCCCCCGCTGGGTCGCACTTTCGTTATCCACCTGCCAGAAGAGACTCTCGGTTGCCTCCTCGTGAGGATGAAACGTCCCCGAGTCTCCCGTTTGCGGATGGAGCGCACTCTGGATTTGACTGTGGGTGAAGATCGCCAGCAGGACGCCCAACACGACGAGCGTCACGCCTCGATAGGCGTGGACGGGCATGCGCCACCCCCCCTCCGGGAGGACGCGCAGCAGGGCGGTCGCCACGATCAGATGGATCCACGTCCATCGGGGCGCATACGAGAAGCCGTAACTCAGTCCCAGAGCCGCAAGTGCCAGGGGAGTCCAGCGCCAGCCGAATAGCTTGCCGATGCTGAAGGCGACAATCAGCACGAAAAAGATGTCCCAGAGCGTCCAGATATTCAGCCACGATTGGGTCACACTATCGACTCCAGTGGCCGTAAAGAGGCTCCATCCCGGGGGCAAATGGAGAGCGGCTTCGAGACTCCGCACGTCCTGATCCCAGCCGACGATCGATGTCTCGCCGAGCCCCTTTTCGAGACGCAAGTCGGCCCGTAATTGTAGCTTTTGCTTGCGCAATTCGACGCCACGTGCCCCCGTCTCCGGATCGCTGGTCACGAGGAGATCGTCCTCGCTGACGAGATCGTGAACGCGTCCCAGTTTGGCATCTCCCGTGTAGTCGAGACGCCACTTGCGATGCATGGTCCCGTTGAGGCGATCGCGAATGGTGTAGCCATGGCCGTCGAGATCGAGCCAGAGTTCTCGTTTGAGCTCGAGTTTGTTGGGCGAGGGCTGAGTCCCGCGCTGGGTCACCGTCCATTCGAGAGTACGACCGGGCTGAGCCAGCAGGGTCGTATGTCCGTGCCAGGCCTCCTGGCAGCGAGGTTCGGTCGGGATCGACGTTCGAGAGGCCGCTCAGCCGGACGGAACGAATCGTCTCGTGTCCCTGCCAGATCCAGACCTCCTGGGGATCGTAGAGGTCGGGCTCGGGCTCGGGGACGTCGAGAGAGGAGACCGAATCCGGGAGTACAGAGGTAATATCGACCTCGTGCGTCCCCGGTTTGACATACACCTGGAGCGACCGTCCCTCGATCTGAACGGGGAGAGGGCTGTCGACCTCCGTCGGCCGAGTCGCCTCCAAAAGGACCTCGCCGAGCCCAACCTTGCGAGCCCGTCCCGAGACATTCATCTCGAGTTTGGTGGTGACCTCGAGCGGGACCCCATCCTGGAGCCGACGATAGACCGAGACCCGAATCGTATTCGAGTCGTCTTTCCCCCGACCGTCGGTCTCGTCTCGCAACCAGATACGATGCTGATCATCGATGCGAGGGCGGTCGATGCGTTCCCCTTCGATCTGGAGAGTCACCCGACCGCTCGTCTCGGGGATCGGGAGCATCTCGGGGGGAGACTCCCACTCGAACGTGCCCCGGATCTGATGCTCTCCCGCCGGGAGTCGTGCCGCCGGCCCCCCGGATGCACTCTCCGTGACGAGGAGCGAGTCGGCGCTGGACTCGACGGACTGTGGCCAGTAGCCGTCCCCCCCCGGCAGCTCCACCGTGGTCGCTCTCGCCAACCACACCTCCATCTGAAACGAGCCCCCTGTCTCGGTAACCTCGAGCTGGAGACGTCCCGGCCACACACAGGCTCGCTCGCCGCCGAGGCGAGGACAGTCCCACTCGGGATGCTCGTATTCGACCCAATCGACCCACGGTTCGAGCGGCTCGGGAACGGGAACATCGCTTGTCTGAGCCGCACTCGGCGCGGCGAAGGTCACCGGCACGAGCGCGACGAGAACGGCGAGTGGCCATGTGCGCACCAAGAAAGACTCCGGAAGATCGAGGGGATCGGATGGCTCAAACTTTCATTGAAAATACGCTTCCATTTTAGGCGAGGCGCATCTCGAGGCCAACCGTGTCATATGCGAATGACAGGCCGCTCGCGCCAGGATGAAATCATCGCAGATATGGGCCGGCGAGGACGCCGACTTCCGAAGGGCATACAGGGAGGCTCCCGGGGCGTCTCCTCCAACAGACACTCGATGATGCTCTGCGAGCCTCCTCGCTGGCGAGTCGATTCAGCGCCCTTCGTTGAACGGGGAGTGAGGTGATAGCTCGACGTCGTCGTCGAGAAGCCATCGCCTTCTGACACGATCACCATGGTGCCCAACGAATACGGTCTATTTGCCCCGCTGAGACGAAACAAATCCCCGCGAGCTGCCGACGATCGTGAATGAGGGGGGAGCGGCGAGCTGTCAGGGGGCTGGAAGGAGCGTCGTCGCCGAGTCGCCCCGCTGACGTCTTGGTGGGTTGGCATCTCCCCTCGAGCGACTGGCCGGCTTGCGGCGGGTGGAGCGGGCGTATGTGCGCGGACGCTCCGGAGGGTGAGATATGGGCGAAGTACGTCTCGATATGGAGCGCGGTGGGAGGCCAATCGACTCCGGAACAGGTTCCAATGCGGGGCGAACCGTGGCCGTCGCATTCGATGTCCCCCATCAGGTATCGTCCCCTCGGGCATCTCCGCCGGCTCGCTCCAAGGGGCGGAACCTGTTGAGGCGAATGTTTCGACAGATGGGGGACATCCTCAGGGCTCGTCCGAGGTATTGTTTGCGTCCCCCTCCTGCTGCGTCTCTTCGGACTCGGAGTCAGTACGCTCGTCACCCTTTTCGCTGGAATCATCGGAGCGAGCCTTGAACTGGTCCATCAGAAAGTGTTCTTCGCGCTCTTCATCGTCGGCCGGAGCGTATTCGGTGGGGGCGGTTCCGACCAGGAAGGTCTCGGTGATTCCATCTTCGCGGGCGAGCTTGCCGGTCGCCGGGTCGATCCGCGCCGTGGTGATCCCCGCCGAGGGCGGTTTGAACTCGTGGGGCTTTTTATCGCCCAGGGACGACTGCATGTAGTCGAGCCAGATGGGTCCGGCCACCTTGCCCCCGAAGGCTCGATGCCCGAGCGAGCGATTGTCTCCGAACCCGACCCACGTGCCGGTGACCAGTTGCGGCGTGAAGCCGACAAACCAGGCATCTCGCGTGTCGTTGGTGGTGCCCGTTTTGCCGGCGACGGTCTGGGTAAGGGCGCTGAGACTGTGAGCGGTCCCCCCGCGCTGATCGCCGTTGCGGTCGACGTAGCCCTCGACGACACTCGTCATCAGATCGGTCAGCAGATAGGCGACGTCTTGGGCGAGGACGCGCTTCGATTCGACCTCGAACGTCTCGGTGCTTCCGTCGGTCGTCTCGACGCGTCGAATGAAACGAGGCTCGGCATAGACACCGCCGCTGGCGATCGTCGCGTAGGCGTTGGTCAGCTCCAGAGGCGTCAGCTCGCTACTTCCCATGACCATGGTGTAGTTGTCGACCAGTTCGTTCTCGACGCCCATGCGCCGGGCGAAGTTCCGGGCGGTTTCGACTCCGACTTCTTCGAGCACCCGCACGGCCACGACGTTGCGACTCGCTCCGAGTCCTTCTCGGACGCGGACGGGCCCTCGCCAGTCGCGATCGGAGTTGCGAGGCGACCACTGTTCGCCGTCTGGCATCTGAAAGACGGCCGGGCTGTCGAGATAGATCGTCGCCGGCGTGATGATCTTGCTCTCGAGCCCCGCCCCGTAGACGAAGGGTTTGAAGGTCGAGCCCGTCTGACGTTTGGCCTGAATGGCGTGATTGAAGCGATGACTCTCGAAGGCGTATCCGCCGACCATGCTGACGACGTCGTGCGTCCCCGGGGCGATGGAGACGAGCCCCACCTGCGGTCCGGGCTCGAAACGAACCGGAATCGAACCTTTGTCGTCGGGCTCTCGGATGCGAGGCCGCACCTCGACGACGTCGCCTCGCTCGAAACGATCCGCCAGACTCTCGGCCTTTCGCGCCACGCGCGACCGATCTTCGGGGACCAGACGAGCGGCCGTCTCCCCGATCTCGAGCCGTATCATCGGCTGTTGGTCGCGAACCTCCGTGACGACGGCCTCGTAACTCTTTTTGGGATCGAGCGCGCCCCCTTCGAGCTCCCGGGCTTGCTTGGTCGACAACTCGTCGATCGCCTCGTCGTCCTCGAGGGTGCGGAGGGGTTCGTAATAGCCACGTCGATCGTCGTAGGCGCGGAGCCCGGCGCGGGCGGATCGCGTCGCTTCGATCTGCTTGTCGACATCGAGCGTGGTATGAATGCGCAGTCCCCCGGTGTAGACGGTCTCCTCGCCGTACTGATCGACCAGCTCTCGCCGGACGTGCTCGACGAAATACTTGCCGGCATCGAGGTGGGGAAAACTCTCGGAGGGGAGAGAGAGTTCGATCGGTTTGCGCTTCGCCTCTCGGTAGGTCGACTCCTCGATGAACCCCTTCTCCCAGAGCTGACGGAGGACGTAGCTGCGCCGACCCTTGGCCGCTTCTTTGTCTCGCACCGGCGAGAGATCCGCCGGGGCCGGGGGGAGTCCGGCCAGAAGCGCCGACTCGTGGACCTCCAGCTCGGAGGCACTCTTGCCGAAATAGAAGCGACTGGCTTCCTCGACGCCGTAGCGGCCGTGTCCGAGGTAGATGGAGTTCAGGTACAAGAAGAGTATGTCCTTCTTGCTGAGATGCTGCTCGAGATCCCGGGCGAGCATGATCTCTTTGACTTTGCGTTCGATCGTTCGGTCGGGGACGAGAATGAGGTTTTTGACGACCTGCTGGGTGATCGTCGACGTCCCCTGGATCCGACGACCGTGGACAACGGTATAGTAGACCGCTCGCAGCATCCCCCAGTAGTCGATCCCCTCGTGATCCATGAAATCGGCATCTTCGGCGGCCATGAAGGCGAACTGGACATGCTCGGGGATGTCGTCCATCGAAACGACGGTGCGATGCCCGCCCGATTTGTGAAATTCGCCGATTAGCTCGCCGTCCGAGGCGTAAACGCGTGAAACCTCTTTGGGATCGTAGTCGCTCCGAGTCATGATGTCCGGGAGGGACTGCCCATAGTAGACAAAGATGCCGCCCACGGTGCTTACGCCCAACACCGCGCCGATGACGGCGATCAGCAGTCCCCACCTGGCGGCACGCCAGAGGTAATCCCACGTCGATGCGGTCTCGTCCGACTTGTGTTTATTTTCGTTGGCCATCATGATTCGGGGCGTAAGAGCGGTCGCCGAAGAAATTGAGACGCGATCGGCTCTGTCGCGTCGGACTGAACGTCTCTATCAAACTGATGGATACACATAAATGACAGTCGACGTCTCTTCGGAACGAGCGCAGGCGGGCGACCTCGATCCCTCGGATGTTTCGCCCGAACGACTGGAGACGCTTCAGGCCAACATCGAGCGTGTCTTTCGCGGCAAGACTCAGACCGTTCGACTCACCATCGCCTGCCTCGTGGCGCGCGGGCACCTCTTGCTCGAGGACGTCCCGGGTGTGGGCAAGACGACGCTCGCTTTGGCCTTCGCCCGGAGCATGGGGTTGTCCTTTCAGCGCATCCAATTTACCAGCGATCTCCTGCCGAGCGACATTCTCGGGGTCTCGGTCTACTCTCAGAAGGCCGACGAGTTCGAGTTTCGCCCCGGCCCGATCTTCTCGAACGTCGTGCTCGCCGACGAGATCAATCGCACGACGCCGCGTACCCAGTCGGCGCTTCTCGAGGCCATGAGCGAAGGCAGTGTCAGCGTCGACAACGTCACGCATACATTGCCCGACCCTTTTCTGGTCATCGCCACCCAGAATCCTCTGGAACACCACGGCACCTACCCCCTGCCGGAGAGTCAGCTCGATCGCTTCCTGATGCGACTCTCGATCGGCTACCCCGACCGAGATATCGAGCACGACTTGCTGATGGAACGCGATCTCGCGGAGCCCGTCGACGACCTCGAATCCGTCATGGAGATCGCGACCTTTCGAGCTCTCCAGAAACGCGCTGCCCAGGCTCGTATCGACGAGAGCGTTGTCGATTACGTGCTCGACGTCGTCGAGGCGACGCGGCGAGACGAGCGCATCCGGCTGGGGATCAGTACACGAGGGGCACTTGCCCTGGTGCGCGTGGCACGAGCCTTGGCGCTGGTCCGAG
>JAQCND010000205.1 GCA_028274765.1 Bradymonadaceae bacterium | reverse complement strand
CTCGGTCGAGGTCGTCTATCGAGATGGAGAGTTCGCCTATGCGGCCACCCGGGGCGACGGTCGCGTCGGAGAGGACATCTCCGAGAACGTCAAGACGATCCCGAGTGTCCCGATGCGTCTGCGAGACGACCGCGAGTGGCCCGAGCAGCTGGCCGTGCGGGGCGAGATCTACATGCCTCGGTCGGGATTTCAGGAGCTCAACAAGCGCCGCCTCGAATCCGGCGAGGATACCTTTGCCAATCCCCGCAACGCAGCAGCCGGCACCGTCCGGCAGCTCGATCCCGGCGTGGTTGCCGATCGTCCGCTCGACGTCTTCTTTTACGACGTTCTCACCGTCGAGGGGGAGAGCTTCGAGTCTCAGGAGACGGTGCGTGACGCGCTCGAGGCCTGGGGACTGAAGACGGACGCACACACGACTTACTGCGATACCATCGAGGAGGTCGTGCAGTTCCGAGACGGACTCGGCGACATTCGCGCGTCGCTGGACTACGAGATCGACGGCGTCGTCATCAAGGTCAACGAATTCGACGTCCGCGAGATTCTCGGGACCCGCTCGCGCAGCCCGCGCTGGGCGATGGCCTGGAAGTTTCCGCCCAAGAAGGAAGTCACGACGCTCCAGGACATCATCGTGCAGGTCGGCCGGACCGGACGCATGACGCCGGTGGCCATGCTCGATCCGGTGGAGGTCGACGGCGTGACGGTCGCCCGGGCGTCGCTCCACAATATCGAAGAGATCCGCGACAAAGGCGTGCGCGCCGGCGATGTGGTGCGCATCCAGCGGGCCGGCGACGTCATCCCGGAAGTCGTCGAGGTCGTCGAACCCGGAGGAGGACGCGAGGCAGAGCGAGCGGAACCCTTCGAGATGCCCGAGACGTGTCCCATCTGTGATACCGAACTGGTCCGAGAGGGTCCGCTTCATTTCTGTCCCGCCGGCCTCACCTGTCGGGCTCAGCTCGAGGGGCATCTCATCCACTATGCCTCCCGCGACGCGATGGATATCGAGGGGCTCGGCGAGCGCACGGTCGATCAACTGCTCGAGGCGGAGAGGATCGAAGATATCGCCGATCTCTACGAACTCGAGCCCGAGGACTTCATGGAGCTCGAGCTGTTTGCCGAGAAGTCGGCGAACAATCTCTACGATGCCATTCAGGCCTCGCAAGAGGCATCGCTCGACCGCTTCCTCTTTGCGCTCGGCATCCGCCACGTCGGGCGACATGTCGCCCAGTTGATCGGCGAGGCGTGCGAAACCCTCGAGGCCGTCCGCGAATCGGGCTCCGAGAATCTGCAGGCGATCGAGGGTATCGGGCCGGAGATCGCGACGAGCGTCTGCGAGTTTTTCGACAAAGAGCAAAACACGCGCGTCGTCGATCGCCTCCTGGCAATCGGTTTCGAGATCGAGTCGATGGGTCCCGACGAGGACGACGCTCAACCCTTCGAGGGAGAGACATTCGTCTTCACGGGATCGCTCGACGGCTACACGCGGCGCGAAGCGCAGGAGCTGGTCGAAGACCTCGGGGGACGCGCGACCTCGAGCGTCAGCGGCAATACCGACTATCTCGTCGCCGGTTCCAACCCGGGGAGTAAACTCGACGACGCCCAAAATCGCGGCACGGAGATCTGGGACGGGGAGACGTTCGAGGCGGAAGTGGCGCCCTACACGTGAGCCCGTCGACGTACGAGCGGCCCGACCTCTCCCCAAAGGGGGGTCGGGCCACTCGAGTCGGGCCCGAGAGAGCGCTGGAGATGTAAAACGGAGAACTCTTTGAGTCGACGCCGCTCCTCAGCCGATCTCGTAATCCTTGAGATCGTGACCGGCGACGATGTTGTAGTCGCTGGAGCGTTCAACGACCTTCGTGCGCGGGATCAACAGGACCTGATAGTCGAACGAGCGACTCGCCCCCCGCTCTCGTACGAGAATGTAGCGCCAGTCGATGCCCGAGCGCCGGAGAGCGGTGTTGATGGTGCCGAAGAGGTGGCGGAGCCCCTGGGCGAGGGTCGACGTCTGCGAGGCACTGTATTCGAACTCCACCGAATGCGAGGCATGTTCGATCGAGAACTCGAGGCGCTCGCTCCGGCTCTCGGAGACACGCTCGAGATCGCCGAACGCAAAGAGGCCCTGGCTCAACGCCGCCATGTTCTCGAGCAACTGTTTCCCGAGCCCCGACGGACCGACGATGCGGTTCCATTCTAACTCGTCGATCGTGAAGTGATGATTGAGCTGGAAGGGTTGGCGCCTGATGTCGGTCGAGTCATCTTGTGGCAGTTTCGGTCGTGTCATGACGTCTCCGGGGGCATGAGTTCTGGGAGGCTCATCTCGGACACTCAACACATGTACAGGAGGCCCGCACGCATCGCAAATCGTCTGAACGGCCCTTCATTCGCCCCCGGAATCGCTCTCTCCATCGGACGATCCGCGTTTCTGGATGGCGAACGTGATGCGTGCTTTCGGCTGGGCGTCCGTCTCCTCGCCCGCCCCCTGGGGCTCGGCCGGTCGCTCGAAGCCATAACCCTCGGCTACGAGGCGATCGCCCGAGATCCCTGCTTGGACGAGATAGGCCCGAACAGCGTCGGCGCGCTCGTTCGAGAGCGTCTGCATGGCCTCGGCATCCCCCGCCTCGCCGGTGTGTCCCTGGATCTCGATTGTCTTCAGCTCGTCGTGAAGCTTCAACACGGCGGCGAGTTCATCGAGCACTCTCTTGGAGTCGTCGGTCAACGTCGATCCCGCTCGCGGGTTCGGTCCGTCGTCGGGGACCTGGAAGCGGATGTCGGGCTCGACGACGACGCGCTCCTCGTCGACCGTGACGATCGTGCTCGGACAACCGTCTTCGGCCTCGATGCCGGGATCATCGGGACATTCGTCGTTGTCGTCCTCGATCCCATCGCCGTCGTTGTCCTCGTCGGGACAGCCGTCCTCGTCTTGATAGCCATCCTTGTCCTCGGCGTATTTGGGACACTCGTCCTCGCTGTTGATAATACCATCGCCATCCGGGTCGGCAGCTTCGTCGGGACAGCCGTCCTCGTCCTGCCACCGGTCGAGATCTTCGGCTTGGTCGGGACACTCGTCGTTCTCATCCTTGATGCCATCGCCGTCGTTATCCTCGTCGGGACAGCCGTCGTAGTCCTCGTAGCCGTCCTGGTCTTCGGGCGTCTCGGGGCAGTCGTCAACGTCGTCACGAACCCCGTCGTCGTCGCTGTCGGGGACGCGTTTGACCGGTTCGGGATAGTGGCCGAATCGCACCCCGAGCGAGGTGAAGAATCCGCCCTCGTAGAGGAGCTGTTCGGCGGGAAGATCCGGACGACTCTCCTCGGGATTCCGAATCGAGAGGCCGTCCCCGGAGGCGTTGTAAGGGAGCCACTGGTTGAATCCGATGCGGGCGTACGCGGCGAAGAACTCGTCGACGTATCGACGCAGCTCGATCACGGGACGCAGCGTCACCAGCCCCGCGTTGAGACTACCGCTGGATTCGGTCGAGACCCGGACGCTTCCGATACCAATGCCGATGCCGAGCGCCATCTCCCAGTTGCCCCGTCGGAACGCAAAGGCCGGTTCGAGGCCTCCGTAAATGGCGAGCACGTTGGGGTTGGAGCTAAACGGCTTTTCGAATCCGGCGAACAGCGTGATGCGACTCCCCTCGATCAGCGAGGCTTCCGCCGACAGCGTCAACGAGGAGACCGTTCGAGCATCGACGGGCGGCGCGTTGCCCGGCTCCAGGAGGTGGAGATTCAAGCGATCGAGACTGTTGTAGAAGAGACCGTACTCGATCCCCCCTCCGTACGAGGGTTTCCACTCGTAGCTGCCGTGCTCGCTCTCCTCGCGATTGTCCTCTTCTCCGCTCGCCTCATCGTCTCCCTGGTCCGATGTGTCTCGATCGTCCCCGTCCTCGGATGACTCCGAGTCGTCTTCCTGGTCGTCGGAGGCTTCGTCGGAGTTGGAGGTGCCGGTCGCGTCAGCGCTGTCGGACGAGGCAGATCCGTCTCTCTCTGCCTCGGAGTCGTCCTCTGCCGCGGCAATTCCACGGGGAATGCCCGCCGACAAGAGAAACAGGCCAACGGTCGCGAGGAGAATGTATGTTTGACGGTTCATCGAGACTCCAAGTGCGTGCGAGCGATTCGATAGATCCATTTCATTCACGTAGCGCTCCCTTTGTAGTCGCTCGAGAAGCAGAATCAAGTGTTCGTCTCGCCCAGTGGTTCGACTCCCCTGTCTCGGGAATGAGAAATCGATCGATCATTCGATCAGTCCGTGCGATCGATGCGACGCGTCGAGCCGTTTCGGCCGTCGATCTCGAAGACGATCCAGTCTTCACCCTGCTCTCGAATGGTAAACCGGCGTTGGGCCTGAGGCATCCCTCCGCTCTCGCGAAAGTCGAGCCGCGTCGTGGCGTCGAACCGAAACGGTTGGAGGCCATCGGGTTCCTCGAATCGCACGACGACCCGGTAGTCGCGATCAGCCTCGAGTTGCCCGAGCACGACGGCTTCCGAGGCGTCCCCGTCGGCGGGACCATCTCCGAGGTGAAAGACATCGTCGGTTTGGCCTCGAGTGCCCCAGTCGCGAGCTCGATTGTCGGGCGTGAGTCGATCGGTGCCGGCCCCCGAGAAGGTCCCCTCCGGATCACTGCGAAGCAGTTGAAGATCGAGATCGTGTGGCCCCTCCCAGTCGAGCGAAGCCCGAAAGGCGGGGTCGTCTTCGAGACGTACGATTTCGACCGTATCCACCGAGCAGGCGGGCTTCTGGGGATCGACGGCGTCGCGAGCCTCGAGCTGAACTTCGTACGTTCCCGGAACGCGCGGCACGAAACTGATGCGCTCCTCGTCGTTGGGGCCGAGCGTCAAATTGCTCGAACTGGGCTGATCGATGAGACGCCACCGATACGTCACTCGCCCACTTGGGGACGTACTCTCGCGCCCGGTCAGCTCAACCCCCTGGCTCGGGGGGACGGGGATCGGCCCCGAACGCCAGCGATCCGAAGAGACACCGGGCACGCGGGCCTGGACGTCGGCTCTGGCACACCCTCCCCCCGAACCGCGCAGTTCGACCGTTTCGGGTTCGCGGCTCTGCTCGGTACTCTCGATCCGGAGGCGTCCAACAACCTCGCGTCGCGCTTTCGACTGGTACCGGACGTCGAGCGATTGGCTCTCGTCCGAGGCGAGCGTGAAGGGGGTCGAGATCGGATCGCGAAACTGAAACGTTCCCTGAGGATTGTCGACGAAGTCGAGTCCAGTGACCGTCACGTCGCTATTTTGGCTACAGTTGACGAGTTCGATACGCTCAGTTCGGCGTCCTCCGGGACGGACGATGCCGAAATCGATCTGACTGGGTTTGGCGTACAGACAGGGACGGGACTGACGTCGATCTGCAAAGCCACGCAGTTCGATTACGATGCGCTGCTGGTTGGCGGCATTGGTCTCGATGACGAGTGCATTGCGGTAGCGAGCCACCTCAGATGGATCGAACGTGACGGTGTAGCTTCCGGTCCCGCCGGGCTGGATGACGTTGGGGAGCGGATCGAGCGTGTCGGCGTCAAAGCCGGAACTCGGCGTGTCTCGCAGCCCATATCGCGTGAGGCGTAGCGGGCGGTCGCCGACGTTGCTGATGCGGACCCCCAGCGTGACGGAATCGTCGACCAACATCCCACCGAAATTGATGTCATTCGAGGGGCGCACGCGAACGATGGGTTCGTCGGGGCCCGTGTCGGGGAAGACGTCCGGCCCGGTATCCGGTGACACGTCGGGCGACGTATCGGGTGGGGAGGGGTCGGCATCTCGAGGGGGCGTGGCATCCGGCGGCGAGATGTCGTCGGATGGAGGCCCCGTATCGAGACGGGTATCGCCCGTCGGATCGGAGACATCTCCGGACGACGAGTCGGCGTCGTCCTCCGACGAGGGCGATGTGCATATCCCCTCGGCACAGATGCGGTCTCCTCGGCACTCATCGTCCGTCTGGCACCCCTGCGGTTCGACGCGACATCCGCCGAGCCCAAGGAGGGTGACCAGCAACGTCAGTCCAATCGAGATGTCGCGTTTGATAGTCATACCCATGGAGATAATCGGTCGATGGTGAAATCGTTCGTCGGGTCCTTCCCCTCGTCCGACGATCTGCGCCCATCACGTGATGCAAATTCGGTGCCGTTCGACTCTGAACGGGACCATCAGGAGAGATCGAGATCGCTCAGCGGATCGGCTCCGTAGAATTCCTCGTCGCTCAACTCGCCCCGCACGTTCCAGAGCAGCGGATAGGCTCGATCCTCGAGCGTCGATTCCAGATATTCGACG
>JAQCND010000018.1 GCA_028274765.1 Bradymonadaceae bacterium | reverse complement strand
GTGGTCGCCGTTGGGTTCCCCCTCGAGCACGAGTTCGTTCTCTTCGAGCGGAGGATGTTCGATCAGACGGAGCCGATAACCCGACTCGAGGTCGTACGATTCACCGGCCGAGAGCGTGAACCAGAGCTGCTCGAGATCCGAGTGCATCTGGACGTTGGGGACGACGTGACGTTTTTCAGGGGGCACTTCGAACCGAAGATAGGGTTCGCCGGCGTCACCTCCCGTCTCGAGGGCAACCGTCTGCGGAAACTCGCCGGTCGGCGTCACTTGGAGGGAGTGAATGCCACTTTTGAGCGTATCGCCGGAGACGTGATAGAGGTCTCGGTCGCCCGGACGATCGTAAAACCCCTGGATCTCACCCGGATAGGGAAACGGGATGGCCGTGTCGCGAGTGTCGTTGGGCTCGGCTTCGACCGCTCCCCGGGAGAGGCGTTTTTGAAAGTCGAGTCGATAGCGCCCCTCGGTGCCGTCGCGGCTTCGAACGGCGAGGGTTGTCGTCGACGCATCCACCTCGAGGACGGGGATGCGCTCCTGTTCGCCGGCCCCGCCGACATCGTAGGTCTGGAGATCGTCAACGTCGGATGCCCCGTCGACGGCGAGTCCGAGCACGGGATCGAACGAACCGGAAAGGGGGGTGATGGTCAGCTCGAGGCGCCAGGACGACTCGTCGGGCACTTGGAGCTGGTACCAGTCGACGTCGTCGCGGCCCTCGATCGAGCCATGGAAGGCATCGAGGTTGGAGCCGAGCTCGATCGCGTTGGCCTCGCGACGACGGTTGTTGGGTTCGGACTCGCGAGGTCCCTCGGGCGAGGTCGACTCGTCGCCCGCGTCGTTGCTGTTGAACTCGGCACTCCCGCGATCACCGGGATTGCTGATCATCTCGCGGATGCGCTCTTCACAGCTACACGACGACGTGCAGGCGACCAGTCCGATCACCCCCATCCATCCCCATCGTCTCCATCGCGACCACTCCACGGGGACCTCCCCTGGTGGCGATTACTCGTCGTCCCCGCCGTCGTCATCTTCTTTCTCCTTGTAGCGTTCGATCAACTCGTCGGTCAGGTCGATGGCGTCCTCGCCGTAGAGGACGGTTGTCTCGCCCTTCTCGAGGACGAGATCGTAGCCCTTCTCTTCGGCGATCTTTTCAACGACTCCGCGCATCTCGTCGAACAACTCCTTGGTTTTGGAAGCCTCTTTTTTGGTGAGCTTGCGCTGCAGCTTCATGTACATCCGCTGGAGCCGGGCCATTCGCTTGCGGAGTTGCTTTTGTTTTTTGCGCTTGGCCTTCTGCGAGAGCGCCATCGACTGGGACTGGAGCTCCTTTTTGAGCTCTTTGATCTTCTGCTTCTTCTTGTTCAGCTTCTTCTGTTTGGACCGAATCTCCTGCTGGAGCTTCTGTTTGGCCTGCTGGCCCTTTTCGGTGTTGTCGAGGGCGCGTCGGAGATCGACGTAGCCGATCTTGAGGTCTTCGGCGGAGGCGGTCGACGCCATGCCGAGTCCCGCCAGCAACACGGCCGACATCAACCCCCACTGAAGCCACGTGTGCGACGTATCCGAGAGGGAGGACGAATCGAGCATCATGATACACTCCTCGTGCTGAGAAAACGAACGCATGAAATGAGAGATATCGAATGCATGTGAGCAGTGGAGCGAGATCCGCGCGTCCCGAGTTCTCGAGCTCGATGCGCGCGACTACGGGTGGTGTTCGGCCGCTCCAAGGAGACGAACTGTACCAACAGATCAACTCCCGATTTTTGTTCCGGCTGTCGTGTGGGATGGCCAGCTCGTTGCACCTCGCTCTCCGAACACATGCGACGCCTCAGAAGGCGTTGCCGAGAGTGAAGTGAAAGACGATCGGTTTTTCACCGGGGAGCCGCTGGAGCGGAATACCCCACTCGAATCGGAGTGGAGCAATCGGACTGCGCCATCGCACACCGAACCCGACGGCCGTTCGGAGGGCCTGAGCGTAATCGTTCTCGGGCGATTCGAACAAGTCGAGCGCCAGCGTCAACGGTTGGCCGTCGTTGAAGGCGTTTCCCGCGTCTGCGAAGACAACGCCCTTGAGGCCGGCGGGCGCGAAGATCGGAAATTCGATCTCCGAGGTTAAAAGGAGTTGTTTGGTCCCGCCGATGCGGAAGTTCGAGAGAGAGCTCGCCGGATCGGAGCCGCTCCGGGCCACCCGAAGCGAGGGGCCGAGCGAGAAGCGCTCAAAGCCGCGAGTCGTGCGTGGTCCGCCGACGAAGTAGCGCTTCGACAGGGGCACGGGCTCGTTCGCCGTGAAGTTCGTCACATAGCCGAGCGTCCCGTTGAGACGCAGGACGAAT
>JAQCND010000007.1 GCA_028274765.1 Bradymonadaceae bacterium | reverse complement strand
CGAGCGATACGCACGAACCGCCCCCTCGAGAACTGACCGGGGTCGACGTGCACGTCGAGCGAGAGGAGCTCCGAGACCAGCTCGTCCGATCGACGGCCGAAGCCCCGGAGCGCGGGGGACGAGTCCTGCATCTCGTGGGATCCCCCGAGTGTGGCAAGAGCACGCTCGTCGACCATGTTGCCGATACCTTCGCCTCTCGCGACTGGGCGATCGCTCGTGCCCGAGGCGATGGCCCCGAAGGCGCGAGTCTCCTCCCCGTCATGCAGTGGATCGCGAAGCTCGCCGACCTCTATCGCGATCCCCACGGTTTCCTCGAGTGTGCACTCGATTTGGTAGGACTGGAGGTCACACTCGAGGAGACGAGCCAGTTTTTCGCCGATCCCTCCGCTCGCGGCGAGGCTTTCGAGACGCTCGTCTGGGACTCGCCCGAGGAACTCCGGCGTATCACGGTGCGCCTGCTGCACCGGGTGCTCGAGTTCGTCGGCCGTGAGATGCCCATCGTGCTGACGCTCGACAACTTCGACGACGACGACGCTCTTCTGTCGTCGTGTCTCGAGACGTTCGTCCGAGATATCGAACAACATCCCCTCTGTGCGCTGATCACCAGCTCGGAGATCGAGGCCCGAGAGTCACTCGAATCGCGATCTCGATGGCACGTCCGCCCCATCGAGGGGTTCGACATCTCCCAGGCCGAGCCGTACCTCGAGCGTCAGCTCGAGCCCCCGCCGCCCGACGCCATCTGGCGGACGATCCGGAGACGGTCCAACCATGCACCGGGGTATCTACTGGAGTGGCTCCGCTGGTGGGTCAAACATGTGGAGTCGGCGACGCATCCCGAGGATCTCCCGCCCGATGTCGAGACGGTGCTGCGAGACAATTTGCACCACGTCGACGAGTCGCTCCGACGGGCCACCAGCTTTCTCGCCGTGCTCGGGCGACACTTCCCGCTCGATCGCCTCGAGGCGGTCACCCCGGAATCGCTCGACATGGCGTCGGCCCTGGAGGAGCTCCGCGACCGGGGATGGGTCGAGGCGTGGCAGGCGTACGATGAACGAATGCGCCTCGAACTGCGGCCCGATGCGCTGGAGGACGTGGCCTATCGAATGCTCGACGAGACGACGCGCTCCCGCGACCACCGTCGATTGATTGGATACTACGAGCGGGAGGAGACGAGCGTCGAACTCGACCCCCACGAAGAGGCACTCCGGCTGGCGTTCCACTACCAGGGGTTGGGGCGCGACGAGGAGGCCGCTCGGGCGTGGTTCCGGGCCGCCGAACTTCGCTTCGAGCGGTGCAACTACACGGGGGCCGCCCGTCTGTGGCGAGAAGCGCTGGAGCGTATCGAGGAGCATACGGATCTCGAGAGGACTCACCCGCTACGCATCCGCACGCTTACTCGCCTCCTCGAGACGTATCGAGCACTCGAGAACCTCGATCGCGCTGATTCACTGTGTGATGCGTTCCCGTCGTTTCGCAAGCTCCCCTCTCATCTGCTCCCGGACGTCCTCATGGAGCTGGGACGTACACAACTGGAGCGAGCCTCGTACCGAGCGAGCCTGCAAACCTTTCGCGTCCTCCGTACCGAGGCCGACGAACGGGGCGAGCCGGTTCTGTTGCTGCGAGCCATGCTCCACCTAGCCGAGATTCGCGAAGAGACGGGGGACGTCCAGAGGAGCGCAGAGCTTTTGATGAAGGCACGTCGATATCTCGCGACACTCGACGGCTCGGAGCTGGGAGACGACTTCGACGAGCTTCGATGGATGATCCCCAATCGTCTGGGGGCACTCTTTCTCGGATATGATCGCATGGAACGAGCTGAAGAGGCCTTTCGAGAGGCACGACGTCGGGCCCGTTTGGCTCGTGCTCGAGAGGGGTTTGTGCGCGTCGGTTCGAATCTCGGCGCTCTTCACCTCAAAAGAGGTCGACTCGACCGGGCGCGAGAGCACTTCGAAAACGCCCGAGAGGTCGCCCGCACGACTGGCGACGTGCTCAATCAGGCACGCATCGCCATCAATCTCGGAGTCACCGCCATGAAAAGTGACGAGCTCGAAGCGGCACGGACGATCTTGACCGAGGCCCGACAGATTGCACGCGAGATCGGCTGGGACGAGGGGTTGGAACAGATCGCCCGTCGACTCGAGGAGCTGGACGTGTTGTTGAGCGAGTAAACGTATCGATCCCTCCTACTCTCGTGCGGCAAATGAGAGGGGATAGAGATGTGTCTTGTCTCCCTCCGCGACCTTCCGATATACGGATCTCGGCATTGGTTCTGATCGCCGTCTCTCCAATCGTCATTCGCCCCCCCCAGTATCATGCGTGTTTTTGTCACCGGTGGAACGGGCTTTGTCGGGTCTCATGTCGTCGAACAGCTCCTCGAGGCGGGCCACGAGCCGCTCTGTCTCGTGCGAGAGACTTCGGATACCGATCACCTCGACGAACTCGGGGTCGATCAGCATCTCGGCACCCTCGAGGACGTCGAGGCTCTCCGTCCCGCCGTCGAACAGTCGGATGCGATCGTTCACCTGGCCGGCGTCGTCAAAGTGCGGGAGGCGGAGGATTTCTACCGCATCAATGGGGAGGCGACCCGCGAGTTGGCCGAGCTGGTGGCGACGCATCACCCGGAGATCGATCGATTCGTCTACGCCTCGAGTATTGCCGCCCAGGGCCCGGGCATGCCCGAGGTGTCGACCGGGGGCGAGCCCAACCCCGTCAGCGATTACGGACGGAGCAAATTGATGGGCGAAAAGGGAGTCATGTCGGTGGCCGGCGAGGTGCCCGTGACGATCTTTCGTCCTCCCCCCGTTTACGGCCCGCGGGATCGGGAGATGTTCGCTCTCTTTCGGGGCGCGTCGCTCGGCATCG
This sequence comes from Bradymonadaceae bacterium, assembly GCA_028274765.1. Classification (GTDB taxonomy): domain Bacteria; phylum Myxococcota_A; class Bradymonadia; order Bradymonadales; family Bradymonadaceae; genus CAJXPB01. The sequence goes on along the minus strand of JAQCND010000007.1, from coordinate 4,475 downwards.
CCCCCGTCTACGACGACGGTTCGGCCCGGTTGAGCATCGTCCACGTCTTCGACCTCGCCCGGGCGATGGTCGAGAGCCTCGAGCGCGACCACGAGAGCGGATCGATCTTTCCCATCGATGACGGTCGAGCCTACTCCTGGCGCGAGATGGTCGACATCTGCGGGGACGCCTTCGACAACGATCCTTACGTCATGGGAATACCTCCCGTATTGTTCGAGGCTGCGGCGAAAGCCTCTGAGGCGTGGGCCTCTCTGACCCGGCAGGCAATCATGTTCGGCGAAGACAAGCTGTCGGAGCTCGAACAGGGCGACTGGGTGTGTGGTCATCGTGTGCTGAGCGAAACTCTGGACTGGGAGCCGGAGTGGCCCCTCGAGCGTGGCGCGCCACAGACAGCCCAATGGTACCAACGAGAAGGCTGGCTCTGAATGGAAGAGAGCGGTTGGCATCGGACCACAACCGGACCCGTCCGGTGGCTCGAATCGAGGGGAGACGTGAATGCAGTGCCTCGAGTTCTGGAATGAGCGGACGAGAATATGCTCGAGGCAAGTTCGTTGATCGAAATAACCTAAAGGTCATCGGTTGAAGCTCCGTGTATTCTTGATTTTCTCGCCATTTACGGTACTCCCTAGTCAGCAGAGTCGAGTCCGAATGATCGACGATTCTTGCGCCTCTCCCGAGGGAGTGATGTCGAGATCGTCGCCCGGACGCAACAAGACCGTCGTTCGCTCCGAAGATCATGAATGGAGGCCTCCACTGGAGGCTCTCCGCAGTATTACGCCCTCGTTTTCATCCCCCTCTCGATACGGAGGAGATCGAACATGTCAGTCAACAAAGCCATCATCGTCGGCAATCTCGGGGCGGATCCGGAGGTTCGCTCGACCCAGAGCGGCACGAGCGTCGCCAACTTTCGGATTGCGAGCAACAGAGTGTGGACCGACGACACCGGCGAGCAGCAGCAGGAGACCGAGTGGCACCGCATCGTCGTCTTCGGGCGGCAGGCCGAAACGTGCGGACAGTACCTCGGCAAGGGCTCGCAGGTGTACGTCGAGGGTCGCATTCAGACCCGAGAGTGGCAGGACAACAACAACAACACTCGTTATACGACCGAGATCGTCGCCAACAACGTCCAGTTCCTGAGAGGCGGCCAGGATGGTGGCGGCCAGATGGACGGCCAGCCCCCTCCCCCGGAGCCGCGAGGCGACTTCGGCGGGGGCGGAGGCGGGAGCGGTGGTCCCTCCGGGGGCGGCGGAGGCGGAGGAGGCAGCGGAGGCGGCGGAGGCGCCGACGAACCCTTCGACGACGAGGAAATTCCCTTCTAAGAGTACGACTCAACCCGGATGATCGGGGGCTTCTCCCCGACGCATGAGCGCGTCAATACGAGCTGCCCCCTCCGGGGACCGATCCTCTACACTCACGCCCACGGCTCGCCGTGAAGCGGGAAAGAGCCGGTCCCCGACCGACGTATGGGGCAGCCAAATGGCGTCCCGAGCCCCCTCGTCTGCGAGAGCTTCCCCCACGAAAGGCGCGCTCATCTCACGGTGCCTCTCCTCCCAAGCCTCTTGGCATGTCGCGGGCATACAGATGCGCTGTCGGTGCATGTCGGAAGGTTAGAAATCCTCGGAGAGCCGCCGCTTCGCCAGACTTCACATCCGTGATGGAACAATGCCCGATGAGATGACCTGCAATGACTCTCTGTCGAAGGGGGGGCGTGCCGGAAAAGCGCGAGGCTGCCTCGACATCACACTCGACGCATCAGACACGATGCTCCCTCGCCGACGATCAGGGGTTGCGCTCGACGAGTGTCTCGAGGTTCATCCCACCGGGATAGGCGTACGAGACGTGACAGTCGTAGCCGTAGCTAACGGCATTGAAGGCCGATTGTGAGGTGAGCGTGTGGAGCCCGTCTTCGACCTGGAGGGTCGCGACCTGGAATTCGTCTCGCTGCCCGACCTCCCGCCACTTGTCCCGGGCGACCGTCGAGCCATCGAACTTTACATTGGCGCCCTTGGGAGCGATGAGATTGATGTAGTCCTCGGCGTAGTCGTCCGGGGTCAGGAAGATGTAGTCCTTGCGAAACTGATCGACGGGCACGCCGACGTTCATCGCCGGGTCGCCGATGCCCGTTTGACCCGTATAATCTTTGCACTCCCGGGGAATGCCCGTCCAGTTGGCGCCGACCATGTACTGGGCGAGCATCACCGGCTTGGAAGCGGCGAGTCGGAAGTCGCTGTAGTTGCCCTCGGCTTCGAACTGTCGCCACTCGCCGGCGTCGAGGGTGCGACCGTGGATGTTCGGAATGGGGGGATCGGTGCGAATCCGAGTGTCATCTTTGGCGGCGACGACTCGCCAAATGTCGGGTTCGGCGGTCGCTCCCGTGGCACGGGGTTTGAATTTGCTTCCGACGTAATTTTTGCCCCAGGCCGAGACGGGAAAGAGGATCGACTCGATGTGGTCACACCGGTCGACCCCCGGTACGACGTTCGCGCACTGATGCCCCCCCATGACGGTCACGGGGCGCTCGGCCTCGATGTGCGTTCCCGTCAGGTCCGGACAGGGCTCGACGTTCTCGGGCGGACCCTCGCGAGCCGCCAGACATCCGTTTTGCTCGGCAGCCGTATACTCGGCCCCGCTGGTCTCGAGGTTCAGCGACTCGCCGGGCGCGAGATCGAACGTCCGCGACTCCCCCGAAGCGATCGTCGGAATGTCGGGCCCCTGGACGACTTCGGCCGACGGCGTCACCGTCACGCTGTTGGCGGTTCCCGAGGAGTTGATGATGGTCAAAAAGCCCCGGATGTTGGGGCCCTCTCGGTACGTCCAGCTCAACCCCCAGTACTCACGCCCAACCGTGTTGGTCGGCACGAGGAGCGTCCCGTCGTTGGAAAAGACGTCGAGATTGTTGAGCGGGTTGAACTGGTAGGCGATGATGGGCACCGAACTGGTGATGCGAATGGCCTTGTTCTGGAGAAGCCGCGTCCCCGAATGGTCGTATCCCGTGGGAATGCGATAGACCTCGACCTCGCCGGGCGGAATGGTCAGGTCGTAGGGTTCGCCGTCGGGGCCCTCCGTGATGGTCTCATCGGTCGAACCGACGTTGAAGGTGATCTCGGCCTCGAGATTCTCGTCTTCGTTCGGATTGCTGATGACGATGGCGTGGGGCTTGCTGATGGCGTCCTGAAAGTTGTCGAGGTCGGCCGACCAGTATTCGCACCCCATGTAGCTGGAGACCTTCTTGCTCAGCTCACAGAGGGGCTGACATTCCCCGTTGAAGCACTCTCGCCCCTGCGGACAAGGCTCGCCCTCGACCCACACACCGGCCGAATTGCAGACCTCGCGGCGCTTGAGGTCGAGACACCGATAGGCGTCCTCCTCACACCCATCGGATTGACAAGCCCCGTCACGGCAGGGCTGGTTGTCGGGACAGGGCTTGTCGACGAAGGCCGTCCCACTCCGGTTGCAGACCTCTTGAAGCTGGTCGTCGGTACAGGATTTGAACTCCCCCGGGGCACAGATGGCCTCTTCACACTCCCCCGTCCGCTGATTGCATCGCTTGTCGCCCGAACAAGAGGCAGCGGCCTCCCAGACCCCGGCATCGCTGCAGACCTCGCGTCGCACCAGCCCGTTGCAGCGTGTCTCGCCAGGGTCGCAGGTCGCGCCATCCGGCACGGGAGTGACGTCGGACTTGGCGGAACTACCGTCCTCGTCGTCGCCGGGGGATACGTCCCCTTTGTCGGGCAGGTCGACGTCGAGCGTACGGGAAGCGTCTCCCTCTGCATTGTCGGACGAACAACCGGCGACGACAGCGAGAGCGGCGACGAGCGTCCAAATAGAGAGGCGAGACATCGGGGTCGGTGGGGGTTGAATAGAAGAGATCTCGACGAGCTACTGAGCGGCGGCGGCCTGTTCGTCGGTCGACGGATCGGAGTCGGTCCCGTCGGCCCAGTGAGACGGCTCGGGATAGTGCTCGCTCGGTTGCGTGAGTCGCTCTCGCATCCCTCGCACGACGTAGCCGATCTGGAGGCCGTCGTAACAGCGGTGGTCGAACGTACAGGACATGTCGACGGCGTCGCGGGCCACGACCTCGCCATCTTCAACAAAGGGAGCCTGATAGACCTTCCCGGGGAGGGTGACCAGCGGACAGTGACTGCCGGGCAAAAGGGGCGCAAACCCCTGGATGATGTCGAATTGGCCGACACTGGTGACCATGCAGCTTCCAAAGGGATCGCTCCGCACGCCGATGGCGTCCAAATCGATCGGCACGCGGTAGGTCAGAAAGTCGAGGATGTCGGTCAGCTTCGACATCAAGGCATTCGGGATATTGTCGACGAGGGATTTGCTCTCCTCCATCTCGACCTCTTTACCCGACCGCACGTCGGTGGCCTTCGAGCGGAGCCGCTCGGCGATCTCGACCAGACTCATCTGGTCGGCATTGCGGAGCTTGACGCCGCTCAGATCGGCCTTGCCGGCCGTCTCGTCGG
>JAQCND010000201.1 GCA_028274765.1 Bradymonadaceae bacterium | reverse complement strand
ACGGCTCTTGGTCTCGTCGTATCCGACGACGCTGGTGGTCGACGCCTCGGGGGAAATTACTCACGCACTGTTTGGCCTCGAAGCCAAGGAGCGTCTCCCGTCGCTCGTCGAATCGATGATGGAGAGCGCCTCGAAATGAGGAGTTGCAGGCATGCCGTCGGCAGGCGATTTGGCGCCGACGGCGACTGGAAGGTACGAAGAGGGAGGGGCTTCGACCGGAGGATAGAGCCGAGGCCCCCTCCGATTTCGGGCGACTCTGAAGCTCGGGGAAAGGGGGATTATGGGGACCCCGCGTCGGGAGATCCCGAGTTGGCGCTCTCTTCGCTCTGGGCCTGCTCTTCGATGTACGTCATCGTCTCCTTTGGAGAAAGGTTGGTCTCGTAGAGTCCATCGTAGCACCGCGACTCGGCCATGCCGAAGTCCTCGACGAGGTTGGCACAGCGGCTCTGCTCGCGGATTTGCCCACTGGCCCCACCAGCTCCATCGATATTGATCAACGAATTCCACGCCACCGATTCGACGTCGACACCGGCGTTCCACTGCAGGAATTTCTGGAGATAGACGCGCTGGTCGCGATACGACGTGATCGTGACTGGGGAACCGATGCTGTACCAGAGCACAGGGGTGTCTTCGAGTTCGAATGTCTCGTCGTAGGTGGCGAGCACGTCGTAATACGAGGCGTCGGCGTCTTTGCCGCGACGACTCTCGAGGGCGAGGACGCCTCCGACCTCGGCGAAGGGCAGGAGTATCGTCTCGAAGGCCTCCAGCAGGGCGTCGTCTTCGGGCGCCTCGCCGGGGTCGGTCTCCCCGTAAGCGGGCGCTACCTGTCGGGCGAAGCGATCCCAGTTGAAGCCGGCGCCGACCATCGTATCCGGTGACACTCGGTTGACTTCGCTGACGACATCCCGGAAGAACCGCTTGAAGTTCGAAAACTCCGCCGGTGACAGTCCCTCGTCACTTCCCCTCCGGGCCAGCAGACGTTGCATGTCGGTACCGACCACGATGTAGGCCGGCTGGTGATCCTTGGCGACCTGAGTGATTTGTTCGAGCAGGTCGCTGTACATGTCGTCCAGGAAAAATCCGTACTGTTCTCTGGGATTGTCGTCGATACGGTCGAATTCTCCATCCCATCGGACGTACCAGCTTCCGTCGACTCGCCAGACATCGATGACGAGTCCATACTGTTCGAATCCATCTTCGCCCATCGCGCCTTTGACCTCCTGCATCAGGTCCTCGGTCCGGGGGGCGAGTCGAGCCTTTTCGGGATTGTCACTGAACTCGACGGCCCCGGGTTGGCTTCGAGGGGTCGGAAAGATCGTCCAGGCGCCGAACTGTGGAGCCTCCTCGTCGTAGCTTTGAAGATGGAGGAACGCCTGATCGAAGGTGTTGGTTGTCGTCTCGATCGCGGCCTGGCGTCGATCCGTCTCCATTTCGCCGAGATATCCCGTCTCGCCGTGTCGCAGTCCGACGCCCAGTCGAGAGGTCTCGAGCGTCAGCGGCTCCCGATCCTGCTGAGTCGAGTTGTTGCCGCCTCCGGCCTTGCCCCCGGAGTTGCCGCAGGCGCCCACTATCAATGCACAGGCGAGAATGACGATCGTCCCCCTGGGGATCGTGTTTGTCATGTTCATACTCCCGCGTCTGTTTAGTATACGATCACTCCGTCGTCTTCATCGTCGTCGTCCGAATCGGACGCGGCTTCGCCAGTTGCCTGATCCGCGTCCGATTCGCTCGTATCGTCGGTATTGTCCTGGTCCTTCGAGGCCTGAGCCTCGTTCTCGTCCGATGTTGAGTCTCCCTGTTGTTCGCTCTCATCGGACGCCTGGTCTTGGTCGTCACTGCCGAGATCGACTTCGATCGACTCGCCGATCATTCCGTCGACGACGCCCTCTTGGGATTCGTCCGAGCCCGCCGAAAGCTGTTTGACGCGTTCGGAGACGCCCTCCTTGGTCTTGTCGCTTCCTCCGAACTTTCGGTCACTCTCTTCGAGCTTCCGGATCCGTTCTCGGTCCGAAAAGACCATGGTGTACGTCCCGAAGACCTCTTTTTTGTTGTGAACTTCGAGACGAGTGTTGGCATCCTGCCAACTGGCCTGGGCGAGCTTTTTTTGGCCGGCAATCGTATCGCGCTCGATGCCTTCGGGCGAGCCATATTTGCGCTGGACTTGTTTGAGAAATGGTTTGAAATTCACGCCTCGGATGTATTGCTCCTTGTAGGCGACCACCATTTTATAGAGGGAGCCGTCGATAAAGAAGTAGAATGTCTGAGCCTTGTCCTCTTTGACGTGAAGCAGCGATTCGTTGTTGTCCTTCGTGTACTCGTCGGCGACGACGCTGACATCGTACGCGTCTTCGCCGTCCTCGAGTTCGGTATAGCTCTCTTCGATCGCCTCAATCTGCTCGAGGACTCGTGTGCGGGCCTGCTGCATCTCGACCCGACTGTTCTGCAGAGCGGGACGACTGCGAAGCTCGTCGAGGCGCCTCTCTTTGATTTTTTCCAGCACCTCGTCTTTCGAATCTCCCCATTCCACATTGTCGAGCGCGCTATCGAGACGCTGGGCAGCTCGAAGATTCGTGGGAAAAGCCATGCCCAGCAGACCGATGGCCACGCTCCCGAGCAGCGTCCACAGGAGCGAAGCATGCATCCATTCGTTGCTGTTCGCGCGTGCATCCATGGCGCTTGTCTCGGTCGAGGGTCGATGAACTCGAGTGTCAATCATTCCGGCCTCGCCACGAGACGTCAACGGTGGCCCGAGGCGCGAGGCGTCGAGAGCCCGACATGGCTCATATTGTCCGAATTGGCTGGCGATCACAAATGAAGCGGCGATCTCTCGCGAGCGGCGTGGAGACGCGCTTCTCTGACGAGCCCGTTCCCCCGCCTCGGGGGTTTAGACGTACGAAAGGCCGCCGGGTCTCGAAAGGGACCCGACGGCCTCGAAGGTGTCGTGCGAGCTGCCTCGCCGATGGGCGCGACGAGACCGGGCTCATCGACATGTCGCTCACTCGGCTTCGGCCTCTTCGGCCTCGGCCTTTTCAGCCATGGCGTCCTTGCGAGAGAGCTTGATCTTGCCATCCGAGCCGACATCCAGGACCTTGACGAGGCATTCGTCGCCCTCTTCGAGAACGTCTTCGACCTCGTCGACGCGTCCTTCGGTCAGCTCCGAGATGTGGCACAGTCCGTCGGTGCCGGGCAAGATTTCGACGAAGGCGCCGAATCCGGTGACCGTCTGGACGGTCCCCATGTAGGTTTCGCCTTCCTGGGGCTCGGCAGTCAGACCCTCGATGATGTCGATGGCCTGGTCGGCGGACTGCTGATCTTGCGCGGCGATCGAGACGGTTCCGTCGTCGTCGATGTTGATCGTCGTATTCGTCTCGTCCTGAATCGAGCGGATGGTCTTGCCGCCCGATCCGATGACGTTGCCGATTTTGTCGGTCGGGATCTCGATCTCGATGATGCGCGGCGCGTTCGGGGCCAGCTCCTTGCGGGGCTCCGCGATGACGTCGTCCATCGCGTCGAGGATTTCGAGACGAGCTTCGTGGGACTGCTCGAGCGCCTCCTCCATCGTCGAGCGATCGAGGTCCTCGATCTTCGTGTCGAGCTGGAAGGCGGTGATGCCCTCGCGGGTGCCGGCGATCTTGAAGTCCATGTCGCCCATGTGGTCTTCGATCCCGCGGATATCGCTCAGGACGAAGGTCTCGCCATCCTCTTTGATGAGGCCCATGGCGATACCGGCGGTCGGCTTCTCGAGGTCGACTCCCGCATCCATCATCGAGAGACTGCCGCCGCAGACCGACGCCATCGAGCTCGAGCCATTCGACT
>JAQCND010000644.1 GCA_028274765.1 Bradymonadaceae bacterium | reverse complement strand
CAGCGCCCGCGTCGTGTTCTCGAGCGTCGACATCAACTCCTGCATGTCGAAGATGCGGAAGTCGTCCTCCTCGCCGGGCCTGAGCCGGCGCTTGTCGCGCAGCAGTTGAGTCAGCGACGCCTCCAGGCTCGCCGGGGTGGTCTCGACGGCCGACAGATAGAGCTGATCGACGTCGTAGCTGCCGACCAGTCGCCGCTGGACGGCTTTGAGGGGCATCAGGACGACATCGTTGGGATTCTGGCCCATCGAGCCGCCCTTCTCGGCGAGGATGCCGACCACCTGGCAGGCCGTCGAGCCGACGCGCACCACCTCGCCGAGAGGATCGGTCGTCGGCATCAGGGCGTCGACGACATTCTGACCGAAGAGGCAGACCGACGCTCCGCTGGTCAGTTCGCGTTCGTTGAAGAGTCGCCCCCGCTCGAGCTGGCGGTTGCGAACGTCGAGGTAGTCGTTGGTCGTGCCGGTGATCGAGGTTTGGTGGCTGGCACTGCCGTGGACGAGGACTTGGCGCGAGGAGCGGACGGGGGCGACGCGAGCTCCATACAGTTCGCGCTCGATGGCCTCGACCGTCTTCCGCTCGAAGGGCGGAGCCGGGCTCTGGGCGCCGCCGGGGCCCCGTTCTCGCGTGCCGGGTGAGACGATGAGCAGGTTCGTCCCCATGCCCGCAATCTGGGAGGTGATGCTCTGCGAGGCCGCCTGGCCGATCTGAAGCATCAGGACGACGCTGGCAACCCCGATGATGATGCCCAGGGCCGTCAGCGTCGAGCGCAGTTTGTTGCGCATGATGGCTCCGAAGGCCATCTCGACGGTATCGAGCCAGCGGACGTTCACGACAGCACCTCCTCGGGCGGACCATCGCGTGTCATTATCCCATCGATGAAGTAGACGATCCGGCGAGCCTCGGAGGCAAATTCGGCTTCGTGACTAACCATCAGAATCGTCAGGTTGCGCTCGCGGTTGAGCTGCTTCAGCAGATCGATGATCTCGGCGCTGGTCTCGGTGTCGAGGTTGCCGGTCGGCTCGTCGGCCAGAAGCAGGGTGGGCTCGGTCACCAGCGCCCGGGCGATGGCGACGCGCTGTTTTTGGCCCCCCGACAGCTCCGAGGGGGCGTGATCGGCGCGATCGCCGAGTCCGACGGATTCGAGCGCTCGCATGGCGGCCGGGCGACGCTCGTCGCGGGGGACGTTCTTGTAGACGAGGGGGAGCTGGACGTTTTCGGCGGCGTTCATCCGGGGGAGCAGATGGAAGCCCTGGAAGACGAAGCCGATGTAGTGGCGTCTGAGCAGAGCGAGTTCGTCGTCGTTCAGCTCGTCGACGTCGACGCCGACGAATTCGTAGGTCCCCGCGGTCGGGACGTCGAGACAGCCGACGACGTTCATGCACGTCGACTTGCCCGACCCGCTCGGGCCCATGACCGAGGTGAATTCGCCGCGCTCGACGGTCAAATCGACATCGTCGAGGGCGCGTACCTCGGCGGCGCCACTCCCGTAGATCTTGTGGATGCTGCGCATCCGAACCATCGGTGTATCGCTCACGATGCCTCCTCGTCGCTCGACGACACCTCGCTCGGGGATGGGCCGGCATCGTTCGAGCTCGTCGACGTGTCTGGGCTCTCGTCGTCCGACGACGTCGTTCTCTCCTCCGAAGACTGTTCGATGCCGGTCACCAGCCGATCGCCCGCCTCGAGATCGCCGCTCTCGATTTCGGTGTGGCGCCCATCGGAGCGGCCGGTCGTCACGTGGACCTTCTTCGGTTTGCCGTCGACGAGACGGTAGACGGTGTCGCGATCCGGCTCGCGCTCGTCGTCTCCTCCCGGCCCGAGGCGAATGCCCTCCTCCTTGTCACGCTTGGGCGGCAGGAATCGAAGCGCCGTGTTCGGCACGCGCAGGACGTCCTCGCGGCGGCCGGTCTGGATGGTCGCCGTGGCCGTCATGCCGGGACGAAGGAGGCGCTCGGGATTGTCGACGTCGAGTTCGGTCGTGTAGGTGACGACGTTGTTGGTGATGGTCGGCTGGAGGGCCACGAGCTGGACGTCGGCGTCGAAGGTCCGATCGGGCCAGGCGTCGACGGTGAAGGTGGCCGACTGGCCCTCCTCGACGAGTCCGACATCGGCTTCGTCCACGCCGACGTGTAACTCCATCTCGCGGAGATCTTCGGCGAGGACGAAGAGCTCGGGGGTCTCGAAAGAGGCGGCGACGGTGTTGCCCGGTTCGATCGACCGCGAGAGGACGACACCGTCGACCGGCGAGACGATCGTGGCCTGTTCGAGATTCGTGCGCTCGACCTGGACGGCCGCCCGGGACTGCTGGACCGAGGCGCGCGCCGATTCGACCTGGGCTTCGGCCCGTCGACGTTCGGCTCGCGCTCGTTCGAGTGATTGTTCGGAGGTCGAGCCCTTCTCGTAGAGACGTCGGGTGCGCTTGGCCTCGAAGTCGGCCTCCTCGAGCGAGGCGCGAGCCTGTTCGAGCGAGGCGCGCGCCTGGGCGAGGCTGGCTTTCGACTGGTCGAGCGAATTCTTCAGCTCCTCGGGGTCGAATCGAGCGAGGACCTCTCCTTGCTCGACACGGTCGTTTTGCTCAACCACCACCTCGTCGATCTGGCCCGATACTTCTGCTCCGACGGTGACGCGGCGCTCGGGTTCGAGACTTCCGGTGGCGGTCGCCGTCAAAACGATGTCGCCGCGGTCGGCCGAGACGGTACGGTATGTGGTCGTCTGTGCGCTTCCCCTCCACCACCAGACGACTGCTGCGACGATGCCGAGGAGGACGACGATGGCGATGCCCCACGTCCACCAGCTTCGGGTATGGCTGGTGTGGATGGTCTCGCGCACGTCGTCGGTGTCGTCGGAGGCATCCGTATGGGTCGAAGCAGGGCACATGGGGGGAGAGCAGCATCACAGGAGAGTGTCGACACACAGGAATTTCAAACGATTTAACAATTGTCAAACCCACGTTTCGAGAGAGCATTCGCATTGGACGTATAGACGGCACGACGAGGGGCTCTTTTTTCTTCGAAGTACATCCTATCGCCTCGCCCTTTTCCACAAGGAGTCGATCGGCGATCGGCCAGAAAGAACGCTCACGTCACAGACGTACGGGCATTTCAAGGAAATAAACGCCATGTCATACCATTGAGCCAAACATATGCATCACATCACTCTGGCTTCCGCTCCGTTCGGGGCTCCGATAGAAGGGCATTCATCCCTTCGATCTCCGGGCTCACCCCCGGAGCTTGGTGCTGTCACCGCCTTCGGCGGCTCTCCAGGCGCCTATCGATGCAGGTCGATGAAACGGCGTTTATAAAGGCGCCCTCAGGGCGAACTCGAAGTCGTCGATGATCCGACGCCTCTCTGGAGCGCCGGCTCCCAGCCGGCCGAGAACGAAGAGAGCATGTTCACCATTCGTGTTCGGATAAGCGTACTGCCCCCCTTCGGAACTCGGATTGAGAGGATACACACATCTCAATCTCCGGGCTGCCGCCCGGAGCTAAACGCTACCACCCCCTCCGGGGGTTCGGAAGGTACCGGCACGATCGGAGGAGAGACCCCAAAACGAACACGGGTGGCATGTTCACATGCGATGGCCCTCCACGTTTCGACGGAACGTATCCTCGAGCCCACTCGCCCCATCGTATTCGTGTCGCACGTTTTCGAGCGAGCCGTCGCCATATGCCGCCGACGCCTCGCGGATGGGCGCGCCTCCTGGAGCGGTGCGTGCTTCGTATGCCGGCCATGGAAGTTCGTGATGGAGCGATCGGGACGTTCGACGACCGTTCCCGTCCACACTCATGGGTTTGGGTCACGGTGGAGGCGGCGACGGAAGCGGGCACTCGGGCTCTGCGGTGCTGAAGAGACGGTCGATGTATTCGACGAGACGAGCGCCATTCTCCTGGGAGGCGCCGAAACATCACCACTTCAACGCCTTCGATGAGCACCTCGGGACGGGCCTGACCGTCGATTGATCGCGAGACTCCCGATGTCACGAGGTCGGCATCTGGACCGAACACGAGAACGTCTATCCGCTGATGCCCGCCTCGGCTCTCGTGTCGCCCGGTTGTCTCGAATCGTCGCAGGACGGATGCAAAGGGCGTATCGCTCGCCACTCCCCTGTCAGCGATGATCGTCGGTCATTCCATGGGTTGTGTCGACGAAGCAGAGATCGGAGGAGACGCGACGGCCCCGTGGCGATTCTTGCAACGTTGTGTCCACTTTAATTAACATGGGCCAAACGCAACGAGTGGAGGTTCGTCGACGAACCCATACCGATTGAATGGTGTCGAGGGACGACTGTGGTGCTCGAGGCCGACATCTGTATCGCGGGAGGCGGCGCGGCCGGGATTACACTGGCCCGCGAGCTCCGCGGCAGCGGGGCCGAAGTGCTCCTGCTGGAGGCAGGACCCGAGAGCCGCGACGAAGACCACCAGACACTCTACGAGGGGGAGACCTCCGGCGAAGCGGAGGCATCTCAGCTCAAGAATAGTCGCCTCCGTGCGTTTGGCGGGACGACCGGTCACTGGTCGGGATGGTGTCAGGCGCTGGAGCCGATCGATTTCGAATCGAGAGACTGGATCCCGCGCAGCGGATGGCCTCTCGATCGCGAGACGCTGGACCCGTTCTACCGGCGAGCCGTCGATGACGTCGAGATCGGGGCCTCCGAATGGGATGCATCCACCATCATGGAGCGCGCCGGCCGCGCTTTGCTTCCCTTCGATGAGACCAACGCCACGTCCGTCCTCTATCAGTACAGCCCGCCGACGCGCTTCGGCGAAGCGTACGGCGACGACCTCGAGGCGGCGGACAACGTCGAGGTGTATCTGCACGCCAACGTCGTCCATATCGCTCTCAACGCCAACGGCGATGCCGTCGAACGACTCGAGTGCGAGACGCTCGAGGGCAACTCGTTTACGGCCGAGGCCGACGAGTTCGTCGTCGCGATGGGAGGTCTGGAGACCCCACGCATGTTGCTGGCCTCGAACGACCGCAAATCCGACGGGATCGGCAACGACCATGGCCATCACGAGCAGTGGCTGGAATGGCTCAGAGGAGGGGCTCACCACATGGGCACGACTCGCATGAGCGCACGGCCCGAAAAGGGGGTCGTCGACGCCGACTGCAAAGTCCATGGAGTCGACAATCTCTATGTCGGGGGGAGCAGTATCTATCCGAGCGTTGGCGCCGCCAATCCCACCCTGACGCTGGTCGCGCTGGCAATTCGACTCGCCGATCATCTCGAAGCCCAAGTTTGAGAACGTCCCATGACTACGACACGACGTCAGTTTTTGATCGGAGCCGCCTCGAGTGTGGCCACCACACTACTGGTCGGCTCGGGGTGTGGCCCCTCGGACTCGGAAGGGATGTCGAAAACCAAGAAGCAGGACAAACCCGAACCCCCACCCGACATCGATCCGACGGAGCTCCCCGAAGCAGAGCTCGGACTCGACCGCATCCTCGACATTTTCTTCGAGGACGCCAACATGGAGGGCATTCGGACGATCGGCAAGGAGTATCTGCGCCGGTTCGACGGCGCCGAGGTCGCCGTCGAGACGTTGAGCCAGACGGTCGAACCGATCGCCGATCTCGAGGAGATGGAGGAGGCGACCACCACCCTCGACGAGTCGATCACCGACGATTTCGCTGGTCTCGAGGTTGTCGACGTCGGGGGATGGCAGCTCGCTCGAACCGAGGGCAATCTCTGTGGCCTCGCCTACTACCTCGACAACGGCGAGGCTCTGTCGTGACGGATCCGCTCCCCGTTGCTCGTCGCTCCGGAGGGGGAGATGTTATTTGAAAGCACGCGACACGATACCGAACCCGTCTCAGCCTCCCGCGCCCTCCTCGACGGACTGGCCCCCGACGGGGGCTCTACGTTCCGAAGACGTGGCCCACATTACCACCATCCATCTTCGAGGGGGCCACTGAACTCGAGACGGTCGCGACCCGCATGTTGCGGTCCTTCTTCGAGGGAGACCCCCTGGAGGGTGAGATCGCGGACATCTGCGAGGAGACCTTCACGTTCCCGGTGCTGCTTCGGCGCCTCGACGACTCGATCTCTCTTCTCGAGTTGTTTCACGGGCCGACGGCGGCGTTCAAGGACGTCGGCGCGCGCTTCCTGGCCTCGTCGCTCTCGCGGCTCGAGGCGGATCGCGACGACGATCGCCCTCTGACGATACTGGTCGCGACCTCCGGCGACACGGGCGCGGCCGTCGCGTCGGCCTTCTACGGCAAACCCCACGTCGAAGTGATTGTCATCTATCCGCGAGGTCGCGTCTCGGACCGCCAAGAGCAGCTCCTGACTTGCTGGGACGACAACATCCAGACCTTCGGGATCGACGCCGACTTCGACGCCTGCCAGCAGCTCGTCAAAGCGGCCTTCGACGACGATTGGTGGCGCAAACACATGCGCCTGTCGTCGGCCAACAGCATCAACATCGGGCGACTCCTCCCCCAGATGACGTACTACGGCTACACCGCCCTGGAGCGGTGGCGCCAGACGGGCGAACCGCTCGACACGGTCGTCCCCACCGGCAACGCCGGCAATGTCCGGGCGTGTCTGTACGCCCGAGAGATAGGGCTTCCCATCGGGCGCGTCGTCATGGCGACCAACGCCAACCGGCCGATCACGCACTACCTCGAGACCGGCGAGTGGACGGCCTTCGAGATGGTCGAGACGCTGGCGACGGCGATGGACGTCGGCGACCCGAGCAATGTCGAGCGGGTTCGTCATCTCTATCCCGACATCGATTCGCTTCGAGACGTGCTGGAGGCCCGTCGCATCGACGACGAGTCCATCCGCGACGTCATGAGGTCGGGTCCCGACGAGTGGGGCGAAGTCTGGGATCCCCATACGGCCTGTGGTGTTCGAGTGCGAGAGAAGCTCGACCGCGACGACGCCGTGATTGTCGCCACGGCTCATCCGGCGAAGTTTCCGGAGGTCGTCGAGCCTCTGATCGGACGAGAGGTCGAGATCCCCGAGCGGATGGCCGAATGGCTTCGCCAGCCGACCCACATGACCGAGATCGAGCCCGACTTGGAGGCGCTGACGCGTGAAGTGCGGCGGGAGCGAGGGGATTGAAGGCGTGGGGGAGGCTCGACGTTTAAAAGAGTTCCTCTCGATTCGAGGCAATCTCCGAACAACTCGTCTCCTCGTCGATCCGCACGAATTCGACGTGACTCTGGTCGTCATCGGGATGGGGGCGAGTCGGGGGCTGATCGCCGATAAAGAGGCTGGTCGAATCGAGGACGTTCTGCTCGGAATCCCACTCGACCTGGCCCGTCATGCGATCCTCCGAGACGACGCGTCCCGTGTACCGATCCCAGCCGCGCTGGACGACGTAGATTTCGCCGGAGACGACCCCGTCGACGCGGAGGGTGAGCCCGGAATGACCATCGTTGTCGGGATCGACTACGCGACTGTCCGAAGCCTCCTCGGGAAGATACTCGTGCTCGGGACTCCTCAGCTGGGCTCCGCGAATCTCGAGGCGACGTTCGACCTGAAACCGTATCTCTCCGTCTTCATGCATGAGACGCCCCTTGCGATTGGATTGCGGAAGGGCCTCGACGAACGCTTCGGGCACGATCGTTTCGAACATGTCGACATCACTGCGGATGACCACGTCACAGACACGGCTATCCAGTTCGAACGTCTCGCCGGATTGGTCGAGCTCGACGCGGAGATAGGTGATCGTCTCGGTCGTCGACTCTCCGACGACGGGCACGTCGGTGACGGCCGTCTGAACCAGTTTCTGAGCCCACGTGCCGGCTAGTTCAGGGGGGAATTCGGACGCGTCCATCGGCGAATGGGATCCGTCGGTTGGCTGAGAAGCCGCGTCGCCGCTGCCTCCGTCCTCTGGCGAAGGGTTGGCACAAACCGATGAGGCGTCGATGCTCAAGATGGGGAGGAGCACGACCGTGATGGTAATCCAGGCGGTCATCTTCGGAGAGCCATGTAAGCCCCCATCGACATCGGACCACGGTGACATGTCGAGATCGGATACAATCATGAGAGTGTCCCTCGTCTGAGAGACGTGTTATCGAAAGAGATACGCGCCGAAACACGGCGCAACGGGAGACGAGTCAGCCATCTCGTATCCCGGAGAGACGTTGGCATGAGATACACACACCGAATCTCGAGTGAGCGAGACACCATGAGTGATCATGTGACAGACGAAGGCTCAAAGTCCAACAAGGGGGTAGGTCTGAAGAATGCGAGACTTTCAGAGTCTTCGAGACGTCTCCTCGAGCCCGTCTCGGAGATATACCATTCCGGGGGGCTCGACGTGACGGCTCCGTTCGATACCCGCTGGTATCACGACCATCGGCCCGACGCGCCCGAATTGCCGACGTTCGACCGGACGGGTGCGCTCGCACTCCGCGTCGGCAATACTCGCCGGCTCTGGCCGCATTTCCTGGAGGCGCTCGCCGACGAACCCCACCGGCTCCAATCCCCCGATCCACTCGACAACTGGATCGAATCCCGTATACGACAGGCGCTCGAGTCCGTCGATGTCGACCACCACGTCGTCTGGGGGCATCGCCCGCTGAGAGGAAATGATTTCATTCCACTCCAGTCCGTCGCCGAGGCGGCGGGGCTGGCGCATGTCTCACCGAGCCACCTCGCTATTCATCCCACATATGGACCATGGTTGGCCTTTCGAGCCGTCGTCATCTTTGATCGAGACGGACCGGGCGGTGAGTCGCCAGAACCCGAGCCCCGGCCGTGTGATTGCGAGGGCAACTGCCGTGATGCGCTCGATCGTGCCCTCGAGGGAGACGACACCGACGACGAGGCGTGGCGGCGATGGGTCGCCGTGCGAGATGCCTGCCCCGTCGGAGACGACTACCGATACTCGAAAGACCAGATTCGGTACCACTACGACAAGGATCGAGGCTTCTTGGCCGAATGTGTCGACCAGTGGCAGTCGATGTCCCAGTAGAGACTGGATGCCGTCGATCGGAGGGAGGGGGGAAGAGCGTCTCGACGCGCCAACGAGGGCGCCCGGCCGGCGTCCCAGAGAGCCTTCCTTCCCTTCTTCCCCTGGGAAGTCTCTTCAGATGTCTTCGACGCACAGAGTCGCTTCGGGAGGAGATCAGAGGGGATGGAATCACGATCGCTCAATCGGGAGTGCCCCCGTCCTTGCCCCGGACGCGATCGCCCAGCCGGCTCATATCTGTGTAGAACACATCCTGACGGGATGGCCCCGACGTGTATGCTCCTTTCTATATTTAAACAGGTGTTTAAATTTTCAGGTAGTCACATGGTTGGGGCGCTGGAGGCGATCGGCGACCCGACACGTTCCATTCGAGTACCCTCGACACCTCCAAAGGTTTCCATGAGTCCATTATGTTCCCCCCTGCGCATGTGCTGCGACTGCGGCTGTGACTGCAACTGTGATTGCAGCTGCGGTTCGGGTTGCAACTGTAGCAGCAGTTGTAGCTACCAATGCGACGGCAACTGCAAGTGCGACTGCGGCTGTCACTAATCTCGCCTTTCTACGACCCGGCGACGAGCTGTCGTCCCCTTCGACATGCCGTTCCGGGCATCACGCTTCGTGCTTCGCCCCCGATAGCTCGTCGCGTTCGTCCCCCTTTGACTCGCGTTCCGCCTGTTCAGAGGGGGACTCGACGTCGCGTCGGCTGATGTCGTAGTCGCCCGCCGGATCGACGAAAGGCAACATCAGCAAATGGAGATACGTGTTCTTCTCGGGGTCCCGGAGCTGTTTGAGCCCGATCGTCATCCCCTGGTGGCCCTCCTCGGGCTGATCGCGGTACGTCCCGAATAGATAATCCCACCACGGCAAATTGAATCCGAAATTGGTGTTCGTCTCCTTCGGTTCCGCCGAGTGGTGGACGCGATGCATGTCCGGCGTAACCACGACGAGCCGGAGCCCTCGGTCGACCGGCTCCGGGATGTCGAGATTCGCGTGGTTGAACATCGACGTCCCGTTCAACAGCACTTCGAACAGCAAAATCCCCAGGACGGGCGCGCCAAGCAGGAGAATCGCCGCCGCCTTGATCCCCATCGAAATGACCATCTCGAGCGGGTGGAAGCGCGTCCCCGTCGTGACGTCGAAATCGAGATCGGCGTGGTGCATCATGTGGAGCTTCCAGAGGGCGGGCACGGCGTGGAAGACGACGTGCTGGAGCCAGACGACGAAATCGAGCAACACGAACGAGGCCACCACGGCCAGCCAGTACGGCGCCGAGACGACATTGAACAGCCCCCACCCGAGGTCGTTGGCTGCGTAACCGACCCCGATTGCTCCCATCGGAAAGACCAAACGCAACAACAGACTGTCGGTGACGATGATCCCGACGTTGGTCGCCCACCGGGAGGACTTCGAGGTCTCCAACTCGCGCCGCTCGCGTGCAATCTCCAGGAGCGCCATCGTCGAGAAGATGCCGACGAACGCCCCGAGTCGGATGTACGCTGCGTGTTCGACGATCCAATCGCTCATGGGAACCTCCTTCAGATGACGACTCCCCTCTCGTGCAAATAATAAACTAACCAATTAAATAAATTGTTTCAAACGGTGAGTCACGCCATCCACAAATGGCAAAATAGTCGAATATCCGGTGCCCTCACGTGAACGTGGAGTTCGGCAGCATCATCCAGAGGACGATACTCGGTCGGCACGTGGCCTCTCTGTTGATTGCCTCTCCCAATTCCCGTATTGTGCAAAGTCCTCGTCACTGACGTGCGACAACCAACTGGGAGGAGACATGCAACGCTCGTGGATGATCGTGGTACTCGTCTCGGCTCTGTGGTGTAGTGGCTGTTCGTTTGCGTTTGTCGAACAGGCGCCGACGGGCTGGGATCGGGAGCAATACGAGAGCTGCACCGATGGCAAGGCGCTCCCCGCGATGGATTTGAACCTGACGCTCGGCTTCGCGAGCGGAACGATCGGGGCGATCGTCACCACTTCGAGTCAACCGTCGTCCTCGTCGTCGGGTGGCAACTCGACGGCTTCGGCCATCGGACTTCTCGGCGGAGTTCTGGGATTAATCTCTGGTGTCTCGTCGGGATACGGATTCGTCCAGACGGCCGAATGCCGCGAATATCAAGAGGCGGTTCTCTCTCGACCCTCTTCAAGCCGTGCCTCTCGTCGTCGCACGACGACAGAACCGAGCAATAAGACGAGCTCCGAATCCTCGGAGACGACATCGCCCTCTCCCTCCGAAATCGACTCGTCCTCATCGAACGCAACCTCGGAGTCGTTCTCCTCGGTCGCATCCTGCCGGACCGACACGATTTGTTCGAGCGACGATCAGTGCCTCTCGGGGGACCTCTGCGTTGGGAACCGCTGCCTCAAACGCTCGTGCCTCGAACGCATCGGCCGCTCCCGAGGACATCACGTCCAGCAATGGGCCCGAGACATGGCCCAGTGAGTCTCACTTACTCGTGCTCACCCACCTGTGT
>JAQCND010000630.1 GCA_028274765.1 Bradymonadaceae bacterium | reverse complement strand
CACGAAGGTGACGCTCGAAGGAGAGGGGCTCGCCGACATCGATCGCGTCCTGTTTGACGGTCTTCCGGCGTCATTCGAGCCATCGCCTTCGGATGCCAGCATGCTCGAGGTGACCACGCCCGCTCACACGGCCGGGTCTGTCGACGTCGAAGTCGTCCGAAACGGCATCGAGACTCGACACCAAAATGGCTTCACCTACGAGGCCCCCCTTGAGATCTGGGGGTATACACCGGCACGTGGAGCCATTGCGGGTGGGACGTACGTCGAAGTCCGGGGCCGTGGATTCGCCGGTGAAATCGGGGTCGAGCTGGATGGAGAGTCGAGCCGGAAAGTCCGTCGCATCGACCGCAACAATCTCTATTTCTATACGCCTCCCCACGAGCCGGGATCCGCTCCCCTCACCGTCGAGGCTCGAGGCGAGACGGCCCGTGCTCCCTACCCATACGAGTATTTCGAGCCGGCGAGCCGCTACGGTGGAGCGTCGGGCGGCAGCGTTCGCGGATCTATCAACGTGACGGTGCTCGCCCGGGGCGGCGGACCGATATCGGATGCCTTCGTGATGCTCTCGACACGTGCCGACACCTCGCAGTCGGGCATGACGAATCAGCGCGGCCAAATCACTCTCTCGGGGCCGGACGTACGGGGGCCACAGACTATCACCGCCGTCGCCAAGGGCTATACGTCGACGACGCTCCGCGAAGTCGATGCCGAAAACATCACGCTCTTTTTGCGCAAGAAAGATCCGAATCAAAGTGACGGAGGAGGAGGCGGTGGGAGCGATCGCGATCCGCCTCCCTACGGCGTGATCGAGGGCGACGTCACGGCACCGGGCAAGGCGCGCGACCCGGATGGCAACGTCGGCTTCGAGGCGGCGATGGTCCGCACCACTCGCGAGAGTCGAACGAGTCGCTCGCCCATCGAACCGGGCGACCAATCGGTCGTGCTCGGCACGGGCGGCTATCGACTTCGCTCCCGCATCGGCAACGTCGCCGTGGTGGCCCTCTGTGGTGATTACGACGAGTCGACCGATACCTTCACCCCGAAGTTCATGGGCGTGAAGCGCTACCTGCAGGTCGCAGAGGGCGAGTCGTACGAGGTCGATCTCGCCTGTGACATTCCCCTCGATCAGACGCTGGACGTCAAAATTGCCAATCCGATCTTCGCGCCCGATGGACCGAACATCAATCGAGCCGAAGTGTATTGGAACTTCGGATTTGCCGGGGTGTTCCCCTCTCCGACGACCGGTCGGGACGTCGGCTCGATCGTCGAGGTCCCTCGACAGCCCGCTCTCGACGGCCCTCTCTCGGACGTGACAATGACGATCGTCGGCGGGAGTTTCACGGGCGAGGGCTCCCCCTCCTCTCAGACCACGGTCGAAGATGTCGAGGACATATCGGGCCCCGTTGCCCTTCATCCGCTGGTCGACGTGCCGGAACCAATCCAGCCGATGCCCGGCGAACAGCTCCGGGATCGAGAGCTTCGGTTCCAGGTAGCGGGGCCCAAAGAGCCGGCCTTTTACTCGATTTATCTCCTCAACGAGGAGGGGCGCCGCTTCTGGCACTACCTCATGCCCGGTCACGAAAACGTCGTGGAACTTCCGAGGTTCCCCGACCTCTCGCATCTGCCCGAGGACAAGCGCCCGAATCCCGTGGCCCGCGGACGAGCCTTCGTCCTCATCCTCGGGGCCGATGCCCCCGGTGTCACCTACAACCAGTGGTCCTACCGCGACCTCTCGTTGTCGGAGTGGCGAGGATATGCCATGACACGCTGGGGCTTTCGCATTTCAGACAACTCGTCGCCGAATCCCGAATGACGCGAGGACAGCAGAGCCCTCCGACCGCCCTTCGACATCCATGCCGCTGACGAGTCCCCGATGATGGACTCGCACCAGATACGTCTCGCCTTGACATCGATGTCAGACGACGTTGCTCTCTCCACATCCGTCAATCCCGACTTCGAGGCGTATTACCGATCCATCTTCGGCGAGCGCTGGCCGACACTCCGAGACGCCCTGATGCAACCATCTCGACAGGTCGCTCGATTGACGCCCCACCATCCCGATCCTGCCTCCCGTCTTCCGGGGCGAGCCGAGCCGCTGGCCTCGAGCGAACGGTGCCTGCAACTCGAGCCCGGCTCGGCGTTCGAGTCGCCCCCTCGCTCCGAATGCCCCGCCCCCTACTACCTTCTCGACGGAGCGAGCGTGTGGGCGGCCCGGGCCCTCGACGTGCAGCCGGGCGATCGCGTGCTGGACATGTGTGCGGCACCAGGGGGCAAAACGCTCGTCCTCGCCGACGACATGGGGGAGCGCGGTTTTCTGGTGGCCAACGACCGCTCGTCGAGTCGCCGCGCCCGTCTCCACGACGTGCTCGAGTCTCATCTGCTGGAGGCGAGGCGCTCTCGCATCCGGGTGACCGGGCACGATGCCACCAAGTGGGGGCTGCACCAGCAGAGCATGTACGATCGTGTCCTCGTCGACGCCCCCTGCTCGGGCGAGCGGCATCTGCTCGACGCTCCAGATCGCCTCCGTGAGTGGAGTCGCGGTCGCCCCGAACAGATGGCTCATCGCCAGTATCCCCTGCTCTGTGCGGCACTCGATGCCGCTCGCGTCGGAGGACGCATCGTCTACTGCACTTGTGCCCTCGCGCCGACCGAAAACGACGAAGTCATCGAGCAACTTCTGGCGCGAAGTCCGGATCGCGTGGAGTGTCTCGAGTTGCAGCTGCCTCGGGGGGAGGCGACTGAGTACGGATGGCACGTCCTCCCGGATACCGCGGACGGGTGGGGTCCTCTCTTTGTAGCCGGTCTCGAGCGAACGAGCTGATCCTCCTTCGAAGTCGAGGGCTGTCACTGGAGGAGACAGAGACGAAGCGATCCCTCGACGAGGTACGGCGATCGCGATCTCGATTCGCCGACATTCATCAGGACTTTCAGTGATCTGACGGCTGTGTTGCGAGATTTGTCGCCAGCCCGCGACCGGCGACAATCCCCTTGCAGCCCTTGAAGGTTGGTGGTATTGCATGTTTTCCCATGCGACCTTGACGAATTGCTCACCGTACTGTTTGTAGTCTCCGAACCGACGAGGATGACGAATCATGGCTTCTGACGATGATTGCGTGATTGGGAATGGTGTGACGATCAACGGACGTTTGACCGGCGACGAAGATGTGACCATCGAGGGGCGCGTCGAGGGGACGATCGAACTCGACAGCCACCTGACGGTCGCCGAAGAGGGGACGGTCGTCGCCGAACTGGAGGTCGACGCCATCACGATCGAGGGCGCGCTCGATGGCGACATCGTCGCCCGCGAGACCGTCCAGCTTCGAGATGGCTGCCAGGTGACCGGCAATATCCGGGCGCCGCGGATCAACATCGAGGAGGGCGCCATCTTCAAGGGGAACATCGACATGGATGTCGACATGCCCGAGGCGTGATGCCCCTCGCTCGGATTACAGACCTTCCCCGAGCGTTCGAGTGCCTCGGAGGTGACGGCACTCACATGTCACATATCGAGATACGCTGAGTTGTCATACCCATATCTCAACAGGACCATTTCACTCCCATGGCTGATACGACGATTGGATCTGGTATCACGGTCGACGGCGAAATCACTGGAGACGACCCCGTGGTCGTCGAGGGCACCGTTCAGGGCATCATCGACACGGAGGATACCGTGACGGTGGCCGAAGAGGGTCTCGTCGAGGCCGATATCGAGAGCGAGGACGTCGAAGTCCACGGCCGCATCGAGGGGACGATTCGAGCCGGTGAGCGAGCGGAGCTCGCCCCCGACAGCCGCATGCTCGGAGATATCATCGCACCCCGCATTCACATCGCCGACGGGGCGAATTTCAAGGGGCACATCGACATGGATCTCGGCGGAGAATGACGAACGGAACTCGGAGAGAGAAACGTCATCGCATGTCTCGTCGACATGCTTCGTCTCGGGCATGAGATTCGAGGGGCGACCGCTCTCGTCCGCCTCGCATCGGCCGATCCATCCATTTGAGTACAGGAGTTGTCATGGCAGCACACATCGCGTCCGATACGCACCTCGAAGGTCGAGTCGAGGGATCCGAAGATCTGACCGTCGAGGGCACTATCGACGGAGACATCGAACTGGCCGCAACCCTGACGGTGGGGCGCGGTGGATTCGTACGGGGAGACGTCACGGCGGATCGCGTGCGAGTAGAGGGAGCTGTCGAAGGGACGATCGAGGGAGAAGAGCTCGTCGTCTTCGGGGAATCGGCTCGCGCGCTCGCCGATGTCCACGCCGCCTCGCTCGTCATCGAACCTGGTGCTGAGATCGTCGGTGAGATCGAAAGCGAAGGAGTCGGCACGAGTGATTCGGGTCGCCGACGGACGACCGAGTCCTCGCGCAGTCGGCGCAGCAGTCGCTCCGAAAGTTCGAGCCGACGGACGAGCTCGAGCACGTCGAGCCGAGCGACGAATCGAGACCGCTCCGAACGTTCGATGACGCGCTCCACATCCGAGAGCGCCACTGTCGGCACGTCGGGGGCGTCAAACTCGTCGTCCTCCCGCTCTCGTACCTCTTCCGACGCCTCGTCGAACGAGTCGAGCTCTCGACGTTCACGCTCGACCTCCGGCACCTCGTCGGAGAGCTCCCGAGACGACACCTCCGAGTCGGGCAACGAAGCGTCGACTTCGGCTCGAAGCCAGTCGAGCGACTCGACGACCACGACGACTCGACGCAGTCGTTCGGGAGGTGGGGACGACGGGAGGAACGAACGCCCCGGTGACGACAGCGAATTTCCCGGCTCAGACCAACCAGACCGAGGGTCGGACCGTTCAGGTGACGTCGCCGCGGAGGCGGCGGCGACCCATGGAGGATCACGCGTCTCGGACGACTCCGAATCCGACGCGACCTCCCCGTTCGGCGCCCCCTCCTTCGATGCCGGAGACGACTCGAGTGACAAAGACGGAACCTCGGACAATTCGGACGACTTAGAGGCCGAAGACGATGCCAACGACGGCTCGGCATCGATCTCGACCGAAGCCTCGCCGGCGAACCAACAGAACGATGAGGCGGATGCCGACGAGCTCGAAGACGAAAGCCCCGACGTCGAGGAGACCTCCGGGGAGCCCGAAACAGCCGATCCCGACGAAACCAACGACGAAGATACCTCCGAATCGAAGGACGAACTTGCGGCGATGTCGCGCGAGGAACTGAACGACCAGTACACGGTTCGCGAACTCCGCAACGAACTTCGCAAGCGCGACCTCACCGTGAGAGGCCGTAAATCGGCTCTCATTGATCGCATTATCGAGAACATCGGATAATCCTCTCTCTTCGACCGGACATGTCGTGAACGCCGCCTCCGAGCTCGAGCTCGAGATTGTCCAGGGGCGTACTCCCGACCTCCCGCCCGCCGACACTTACGTCGTCATCGACGTCCTCCGGGCGTTCACGACCACACACGTGGCCTTTCGCCGGGGCGCATCCGACATTCTACTGGCTCGAGAGGTCGAGGAAGCCCGACAGCTCGCTGCACGCTTCCCCGATGCTCTCCTCGCCGGCGAACGCGACGCTCGGCCGCTGGAGGGCTTCGATGTCGGCAATTCCCCCCACGACATGGGGCAACTCGATCTCGAGGGTCGGCGTGTCATTTTGACCACGACCAACGGCGTCCGGGCGACAACCCACGTACTCGACCATGGCCGCGTCCTCGTGGCCGGATGGTCGTCCGTGCTGGCGACCTGCGACCATCTGAGCCACCTTTACCGCACCGGTCACACCCGGCGTCTCGTACTCGTAGCCTCACACCCTGTCAGCGACGAAGACGTGGCATGCGCCGAGTACATCAGATCTCGACTCCTCGGCACTGACGCTCTCACCCCGGCCGACGTGTTGAGACGCATATGCCGGGCGCGCTCCGCCCAGAAGTTCCAGGTCACTGACGTATGGGCGTTCGAAGATCTGCACATCGCCCTCCAGCGCCATCCTCCCGAGATGGCCATGGTTGTCGAACAAGGAGACACTCACCCCAGAATCGTGCCCGTCTCTCCCCGAAGTAATCACAGGGACTGATCAAGAGAGGCGCGCCCCGGCGTCCGAGTGCCTCGGCATGGGGCTCGATACCTCGGACATGATCCGGTTCGCCGGCCTTTTCTTGGACTGGAGACGGCGGCGAGCCGGTGTCATTCGAGTCGGTGGCGAGACGTTTGAAAACGGACTTTCAAGTTGATGAAGTGACGACCCGATCTCGGCCCTCTTCTTTGGCGCGGTACAGCGCCCGATCCGCCCGTTTGACAATCGCCTTCGCGTCGTCTTCCGTCCCCCGGTACTGTGTGACTCCCACGCTGCAGGTAATCTCGACGTCTCCCCGTTCGGTCGAGATTCTCTGGGCCCGAAGGGTGTCGGTGATGCGCTGGGCCAATCGGGTGGCCCCCTCGAGGTCGGCGTGGGGGACGACGACGGCAAACTCCTCGCCTCCGTACCGTCCGGCGACGTCCGAGGTTCGCGTCTCCTCCTGGAGCAAGATGCCAATGGCTCGCAATACTTCGTCGCCAATCCAGTGGCCGTATTGATCGTTGATGCGTTTGAAGTGATCGAGATCGATCAGCAGAAACGTCACGTCATGGTCGTGTCGTCGCGCCCGTTCAAGCTCCTCCTCGAGCGCTCGAATCACTTCCTCGCGATTGGGAAGTTGGGTGAGACTGTCCGTCCTCGCCTTCTGCTCGATCGCCTCGAGATAAGCCTCGCGCTCGAGCTCTCCTCCGATCCAGGCGGCTAACAATCTCACAAACGTTCGGTGAGCCTCGTCGAAGGGACGCTCACGGCTCTCCTTCGACATGAAGCAGATCGTTCCCTCGAGCTCGCCTCGCGCTCTAAGCTGCGCTCCGATATAGCAGTTGAGCCCGAACTGAGTATGGGCGTGCTCCTCGCCGGAAAGCTCCGAGGCGATATCCCGATACACGACCATGTCTTCCTGTTCGACCGTTTCGCGACAGGGAGTTTTGTCGAGGTCGGTCGTCGCGCCGTCCTGGAGGTCGGGATGTCCCCCGACGGCGGTTACGATCCGGTGCGTATTGCCCTCGATATGGGTCACGAAGCCATAGGGCAATCCGAGACGATCACAGCCAATCTGAAGTAGTTGCTGGAGCTTTTCGCTGATCTCGAGTTCTGTCCGTCCTGCAATGTCGTACAGCTTGCGGAGCGCCTTGCGATCCTGCTCGAGATCGCGCTGGGTGCGAGCCAACTCCGTGACGTCACGGATCAGAATCAGTAGTTGAAGCTCTCCACTCAGACCTTCGATCACCTGAAGTCGCGAGTGGGTCACAATCGTGCCGTCGGGCATCTTCGGTTTGTGGTAAATCTCGCGTGACGTTTTGTTTTCAAAAAGATCTCGATACAGTTGCTCGAGATGTTCGGCTGTCTCAGTTGGGAAAATATCGTTTGGGGAACTTCCGATAAATTCATCACGTTCGACGCCCGTGATATGCGAGGCCGCTTGATTGAGATCGCTGTAGTAAGGACGGCCTTGTTCGTCGCGCTCGACGAGAATCAATCCCTCGCGAAGATTTTCGAAAACGCGCTCGTAAAGTCGACGACTCGATTCCAGGTCGCGCTTCTCCGTGACGTCTCGAATCACCCCCATCGACCCGCAGTACTGTTCCTCGCTGTCGGTCAGTACCGTGATGCGCGTGTCGTAGAAGCGCCTCTCCCCGTCGATTGGGCTCGCGATGAACTCGAACGTCCCCTGATTGCGATCGGGCGCCTCTCGAATCGCCCGAAGAACCGACTCGGCCTCGCGAATCGATTCGGGCGGGAGAAACACGGAGACGTGGTCGCCGACCAACGCCTCGCGCTCGTGAGGCAACAGACGTTCACACGCTCGATTGACGTACTGGATCTCTCCATCGGCATCGATGGCGTAGATGGCATCACCGAGCACGTCCAGTGCATCGATCGTCGCCTCTCCCGCTCGAGTTCGGTCGACCGTACGACGGAGTCTCTGGAGCAATTTGTCCCCATCGACGGTGTCGAGTTCCAGTACGTCATCCATCGTGTTGGCAGTACTGCGACATGGATTCCCTCATTGAACAGGGACTTGTCGGTCACAAAGTGTGCCCATACGCGACATTCACAAAATTGGGGATCATGCACTTGACAAATCTCATACGAAACGACACCTGACAAACATATTGTGCCGCTCTCTCCGTCAGAGGGCGACTCGAGGGTGCAACATGTGTTCGAAACACGCACGTCGTTGAGGAAGCGGACGCTCTTCTAACCGGGCTCGTCGAGGCGCAGGCCCTCGGGGACGATGAGTCGTTCCACGAGCTCGAAGACACCCTGAGCCGCGACGGCGAGGAGCGCGGCGGGCACGGCGCCCTGGAGGATGAGTCCCATGTCGTCGAGCCGAATACCGGTCAAAATGGGTTGGCCGTATCCCCCGGCTCCGATCAGCGCGCCGAGCGTCGCGATGCCGATGTTGATCACCGACGAGGTCTTGACGCCGGCGAGGATGGCGCGTGTGGCGATCGGCAGCTCGACCCGCCACAGGACCGCGCGTTCGGTCAATCCGAGCACTTCGGCCGATTCTCGCACATCCCGGGGGATATCGGTCAATCCGGCGTGCGTATTTCGCACGATCGGGAGCAGGCTGTAGAGAAAGAGCGCGGCGATCGCCGGCCACGTGCCGATCCCGAAGAGAGGAATCATGAAGACGAGCATCGCCAGCGAGGGGATCGTCTGGACGATCCCGACGAGCCCGAGAATGACCTGGCCGAGACGGCGGCGTCGGAAGGCGGCGATGCCGAGCGGGACAGCCAGAGCAATCGCCGCCGACAGCGAGACGACGACCATGAAGAGGTGCTCGAGGCTCCGCTGGACGAACCGTTCCCAGGCCGTCTGACGGTCGATCTCGGCGTCGATGCCGAGGTTGCGTTGGAGCCACGAGGCAGACGCCCACTCCTCGGTCCGTCCGTCGAGCTTGACGGCCTTGTTCATCGAGATCATCTCCGAGCCGGAGATCTCGCCTTCGAGTCGGGTCAGTTGTTCGACGACTTCGGGGGCCCGCCCCTCCAGATCGCGCCGATACAGCATCACCGCCCGGTAGCTCGGGAAAAAATCTCGGTCGTCCTCGAGCTTGCGGATGTCGTAGTAGGCGATCTCGGCGTCGGTCGAGTAGAGATCGATGACGTCGAGGTCGCCCTCGTCGAGTCCCCGGTACGCCAGATCGTGGTCGAGCCCCTGGACGTCCTCGTGGGGGAGGTTGTAGCGGCGGCTCAATCCGGGCCAGCCATCCTCGCGATCCATGAACTCGTTGCTAAAACCGAGCTTCAAATCGGGGTGTTCGTTGAGATCCGAGATGGCCTCGATGCCGAGCTCCCGGGCACGCGATTTCTTCATGCCGAGCACGTAGGTGTTTTCGAACCCCAGCGGCTCGGTCATGGCAATACCCTCTTCGGCCAGGGCCTCACGCAGGGCGTCGAGACTCGTCAGCTCCCGGTCGGGAAACAGCTCCTGGTCGATCGTCCCCGTGTACTCGGGATAGATGGCGATATCCCCCTTGCGCAGAGCTTTCCAGAGGACGCGAGAGCCGCCGAGCTGGCGGCGGTGCGAGGCCTCGTGCTGCGTCGATTCGACGAGGTCGACGGCGAGCTCGCCGAGCACGACCGACTCGGTGAAGGTCTTCGAGCCCACCGTGATCGTCTCGTCCGAAGCGGCCCGGGCCTCGTCGGGGCCGCCCGCGGCGATCCAGACCCAGGCGCCCCCCAGGAGGAGCAGCCATCTCAGGGTTTGGGGAAGGTGTCGGAAGATGGAGATTGCTCGGTCCATTCACTCCGCTGGGCTTCGATAAAACGAGTGACGAAGGGATCGTTCGGGTCGTCGAGTAGATCTGGGAGGGAGCCACGCTGCACGGTGTGGCCCTGGCGCATCAGCACCACGTTTCCGCCGAAGAAGGCGGCCTCGTGAAGGTCGTGGGTCACCAGCAGCACGGTCTTGTCGAGCTCGCGGACGAGCTGACGCAGCTCCCGCTGGAGATCGGCCCGGATCATCGGATCGAGCGCGCCGAGCGGTTCGTCCAGCAGGAGCACTTCGGGATCGAGCATGAGCGCCCGCATCAGGCTGACACGCTGTTTCTGGCCGCCCGAGAGCTGAGCCGGATAGCGATCCAGCCCGTCATCGGGGAAGTGGGTCATGTCGACGAGGCGATCGAGCCGTTCGTCGAGGCGAGATCTCGACCAGTTGAGATGCCGCGCCATGACAGTGGCGTTCTCGCGCGCCGTCATGTGGGGAAACAGCCCGCCGCCCTGGATGACGTAACCCATCTCGTGGCGGATCTGGCGGATCGTCTCCTCGTCGCCGGGATTGTAGGGCTCGCCCCGGAATCGGACACAGCCGGTATCGGGTTCGAGCAGTCCCGTCACGAGGCGGAGCAGTGTCGATTTGCCGCTTCCGCTCGGCCCGATCAGAATGGTCGTGCTGCCGGGCTCGAGGGCGAGGTCGATCTCGTGGAGCGCGACGGTCTCATCGAAGGATCGGGAGGCGCGCTCGAGTCGAATGTCGGCAGGGGACGATGAGGACATCGGGCGGTCAGGACTCCTCGGAAGGCTCGTCGAGCCATGGCTCCAGTCGAGTGGTGGGCTCGTCGGGCGGATCTCGGTGAAACGAGAGTTGCCGGACATGCTGATCTCGGAGGGACGTAGCGAGCTTCGACCACCGATCGAAACTGTCGAGCTCGAGGGCGCCCGAGACCGATGAGTTGTCGGCGTCCTCCGGCTGCCAGGTGGCCTCCAGAACGAGGGGCCGCTCGCGAATTTCGAGGACGTCGCGCAGAAACTCGAGGAGCGCGTCGACGGTGCGTCGGCCGGCGTCACCCGACAGTTCCGTCTCGGGCACACGCGAGAGGGCCTCCGTGATCGTGTCGGTCGCGCGATCGAAGTCGCCGCGGTACCAGAAGTGGTCGGCGAGGCGATGGGCCGCCTCGAGCTCCGTATCGTCGACCTCGAGCGCGCGTTGCCACGCCTCGACGGCCCGTTCGTCCTCCTGGAAGGTCGCATAGAGCTCGCCCAGACGCCGATGGAGGCGGCCTTCCTCGGGATGGGCCTCGATGGCCTCCTCGAGATGCTCGATGCCTTCGGTGGGACGCTGGAAGACCGTCCCGTCCTCGAGCCGGAGCTGGACGGGGGCGACGGGATGCGATTCGAGATCGGCGTCGTCGGATTCCAGGGCGCCGAGCAAAAAGAGGACGAGCTGGAGCGTCTCGCGTCCGGCGAGTTCGTAGTCGTCTCGGGTGCCACACGCTTCGCACTCGACGATCTGCGAGACGGTGGCCGACTCGAGGAGGTTCTCGCGGCCGTCCAGGTCCTCGAGGGCGTCGGGATCGATATAGATGCGTTCGACCTCTCGTTCGAACGACGCTCCACACTCGCGGCAGGCCAGCCCGACGTCGAGCGATTCGGTCGAATCGAGCACTGGAGGCGTGTGCTCGGAGGTAGGGAGGTCGAACGTGCTGTCGGCGCCGGAGGCCTGGCCCGAGACGGGGGGCGATGCGGCCGCTTCTCGGAGGGCATCGGTCAGCTCGTCGCGCCGTCCCTCGAGCGTGGCGAGAAACGTCGCCACGTTCGCGGCGTGGGCGTCTCCCTCGCGACCGTGGCGTCGCGCCAGTTCTAGCGCTTCGGGGGAGCCGAGTTCGCGGAGGCCGTTCCAGAGACGTCGGGGCACGCGTTCGGCGAGTGTGTCCCCGTGCTCGAGCATCGCACGGACCGCCCACCGGTAGGGCTGATCTTCCAAAGCCCCCAATCCGATGTCGACGATGGCATCGACCGAGTCGGTCAGGAGATCGTCGATCTCGCCCCGCAGATCGGCGGGTTGGTGGGCCAGCGCATCCGTCGCGACGAACGCAATGTCTCGTTGGCGCCCTCCGCCATCGTTCGAGGCCCCGAGCAGGTGGCGAGCGGCTCGAAGTGTGGGGAATTCCGGGAGGTTGTCGAGCCACCGGAGGGCTCGATCGGCCTCGCCGCGACCGTGAATCTCGTCGATCCACGGTCGGAGTTGATCGAACGCTGCCTCAGGGTCGCCCTGGCGTTCGTTCAGGTGCGACCAGCAGCTCTCGAGTTCGGATTGGAAGCGGTCCTCGTCGAGCGACAGTTCGAGGAGCACGTCGAGCAGTCTCGTGAGTTCCTCGGTATCTCGGACTGCGTGTTCGACCGAAATCGCCCGGATGGCACCGGCGTGGATCGCTCGGGCCAGCGCGGCGTGCCATCGTGGGACCGATTCGGTCTCCTGGCGCAGCCGCTCGAGGCCATCGACAAGTTCGTGCCACCAGGCGAGTCGATGCTCGGGATCGGGTGCCTCGAGGAGACACGAACGAGTCGTCTCGATCAGGTGGGTCACCACGCGCGGCCAGCGTTCCGCCTCGAGGCGCGAGGCCACGTCGCCCCACGTCTCCTCGAGATCGTGAGTGTCGAGCCACTGGAGGTCGAGGTCGGCCCGGCGGAGACGTTCGACGAGGTCTCGGAAGGAGCCAAGTGGGTCGTCGAGATCGAGTCGGGGCGGCGAAGCGCCCGAGGCTCGGCGGAGAATGGCCCGCATGAGAGGCTCTCGGCTTTTGTCGGGGATGCGTTCCAGGCGCGTCACGATCGAGGAGACGTCCGAGAGCCGAGCAGCCTCGACGTAAGCCCGGAGCAGATCGACGTCGAGCTCGAAGTCGTCGTCGAGGCGCCGTCTCAACCACGTGCGAAACGACCCGGGGGCCTCGGTGGCCCACAGGAGGGCCAGCCGCGCTCGATGCTCGTCGTTGTCGAGCAAGTTCCGGCGGTCTTCATCGTGGCCGAGCCGGGCCAGCTGGATGGCGGCCTTGCGTCCGAATCCCGAATCCAGTTCGGCCGACTCGAGGGCGCGCCGGAGCGCCGGGAGGGCATCTTCGGTGGCATCCTCCTCGAGGATGTTCACCGCCTCGTATCGAACACGGGGCGCGTCGCTCAGATGCTCGACGGCGATCGAGGCCCACGACCGATCGGGCGCCGTCACCCGGAGACGTCGACACGCCCAGGCTCGCACCGACGCCTCGTCGTGCTCCGTGTACTCGCGGAGCGCATCGGTCGACCAGATGGGCTCCCACTCTTCGGACGTACAAGCAACTTGACTCATGTCGATCGACGCTCGCACACGGTCGAAGCGAATCGAATGGAGTTCGTGAAACTCATCCGTCCTGGGCCAGGGGGTCGAAGCGAGCGGTTCGGACACTCTCGGCTCGGGCCTCGGCACGGGGGGCGCCAGAGGCCTCGAGCTCGTCGGCGACGGACGCCCAGTCGTAGTCGACCCGCACGTCCTCGACGGTCCATTCGTCGTCCTCCCATCGGGCGATGCCGTAGGCCGCTCGCGGATCGCCATCCCAGGGCATCCCGACCGACCCGATCGAGCGGACGCGCTGGGGACCGACTCGTCCCGAGGAGGCGACATGGATATGACCGTACGTGACGAGATGAGCCATGGCGTCGCCGAGCATGGCACGCGCCTCCTCGTCGTCGGGCATCGACCATCCCTCGAACGGATGGGGTTCGACCAGCAAAAGCGACTCGAGGCTCGTGGGGGTGGCGTGGACGGCGAGGAGCTCGCGCTCCGAGGCCCGGCTGGCGGTGGGGCTGAGACGACATCCGAAGGGTCGTTCGTAGAGCCATCGGAGGGCGTCGTCGCTCAACTGCTCGCGCGTCCACTGCACGACCGGGTCGTTGCCGTGGGGGGCGTCGTCGGTGAGGAGGTAGGCGTCGGTGTTACCCATGATGGCGGGGGCGTCGAGTTCGCGGAGTCGCCGGACGGCGCCACTCGGGTCGGGCCCCTTGAGGGCGTAATCCCCTCCGAGGACGATCGCGTCGAGGTCGCGCTGGTCGACGTCGTCGAGTACGGCGTCGAGGGCGGCTCGGTTGCCGTGGACGTCGTAGAGCAGGGCGGCGCTCTGGATGCCTCGGAGGGGGATGGTCTGCATGGGATCAACCGTCGTTGTTTTGGATGACGACCTGGCCGCTGATGTTCGACGAGCCGATGTCGTTGACGAGCATGTCGGCTTGGTCGCGCGGCAGCGAGTCGTTCTCGACGATGCAAAGCGACTTCCCGACGCTCTCCAACTTGCCAAATCCCGGGACGCCCGGCAAGGCATTGTTGTCGAGCATCAGAACATGTTTTCGGACCTCGAACAGCCCCGGAGGAG
>JAQCND010000623.1 GCA_028274765.1 Bradymonadaceae bacterium | reverse complement strand
GTTCGTTTTGGCGTACTGCCGTCCCTTTTGGGGCTCGGAGAGGAGATCCACACGCCTCGATCTCCGGGCTCGCGCCCGGAGCTAGATGCTGCCGTCTCCTTCGGGGGTTTGGAAGATAGCCGCTTCATCGGAGGACATATGCTAAAGCGAACACGCATGAAGATGGACCAGTCATTCTTCGAAGGATCCACGAACATGAAAGTGTCGTCTCGTGAGATGCGTTCGGGCCTTTTCACGGAGGAGGTACATCGGTCCATCGCTCCTGGACCAGACGGCTGTGTCGCGCTCGCCATTCGTCGAAGTGCGTGTCGAGCAGGTAGCGAATATCGGATTGTTGATACCGTTGAACGATCTCGGCGAGCGCCACGAAGAGATGGTCACTCTCTCGGGCGCGCTCGGCGTATTGTCCGGCCCCATCGTGACGGATGAGCATCACGAGCGCCGCCGAGGCGAGATCACGGCACCGTTCGTGGACGAGTTCCGAGAGGGGGCGCTCCGAACTGTCGTCGAAGGCCGACTCGATCTCGAAGGCTTCTGGCTGATTGACGTGATCGCCGATCACCCCGACGCGGTCACCCATCCAGGATCCGACGCGCTCGGCGCCGCGGGTGTCTTCGGTCGTCCCGAGCAACAATAGATGGAAGGCGCGAGAGCCCAGAGTACGGCCGAGGGCAAAACGTTTGATGCCATCGGCGTAGAGACCGACGCTGAAGCGTTCTCGCCGATCGATGTTCACGTATTCGTAATACTCACCCATCGCGTCCTCTCCTCCACAGGGATGTTACACCATGCATGCTCGGCGTGCGAGGTCTTATCGTATCGAGATGAGAGGCGACGCTCAGAAGCCTTCGTTTCAACATACCTCCCTCCATCTCGCTGTCGACCGCGATCACCCAGTCACCAGGAGGCATACCAGATACGGTCTGTTCTGGCGCTACATGACGCCACGAGGATGGGGAATCACATTCCCAGTTTGGGTTGTCTTCGCTTCGAGGTCAATTCGATGGAGAGGCCCCCTCGTCGATCTCTAGACACACCTCACTCCAACAATTTTCTTCCGCGTCTGCGCGCAACCCGCTGCAGACCGGCCAGTTGCTCGAGGGGACTCCGTAACGCCTCACAGCGGTCCGGTCGGGCGGCTCACGCCTTCGACGCACCTGATAGCTCGCCGCACACCTCCTCGTCTAAGTTCATCGGCACGTCGGAGCGGAAGGCTGCGCAAAATGGCGAGATTCCAGTCTAAAGTCAGGCACGACTGCCTCTTGCCGAGGACCCGGAATGCAGGGCGCTTTACCGGGCAAGACATGCTAGAACGAACTCAGGTTGTCGAAGGAGGTCGAGTGAAAAAGGGCCTCTGACGGCCTGTCGCACCGACGTCATGTGCGTCGCACGAATCGGTGAAAATGAAATTGATTTTCAATTACATTTTATTGGCCGAGAAAAGTCCAATGCAAACTTGACAAGAGCGTGCGCTCACTTATTCTTGGGTCGGAATTTCGCCGGTTTGACCGGCATCTCCAACCGCTTTTTCAACCACGAGGTCATACCCATGAGCGACGAGCAAGAACTCATCGACCGTCTCAACGAGGCTCTCTCCTGGGAGCTGGCCGGCGTCATCCAGTACGGCCACCATGCTGCCATGGTTACTGGTCCGCACCGAGAGTATCTCGAGGAATTCTTTCTCGAGGGCAGCAAAGAGGCCCGCGATCACATCGAAAAAGCCAACAACAAAATCGCGGCCCTCGGAGGCACGCCAACCGTGGAGCCTGCTCGTATTCGAGAGGCGACCGACGTCGAGGGCATGCTCGATGCGGCGCTCGCGCTCGAGTACGACGCACTCGAGGCCTGGGAGAGTGCGCTCGAGATCGGAGAGGTGGCCAACAAGGGCACGGAATTCTGGCTCGAGGACCACGTGGCTGAAGAGCAGGAGCATGTCGACGAGATTCGACTGCTCGCCGACAAAGTCAGCTACGGGGAAGCCGGACTCGATACGTCAGCGGCTCAGAGCGGATGATAGACGGATAGCGTGGGGGATTATCCCGAGGATTGTTGGGGCCCGTCGCCCGAGACGACGCTCAGAAAAGGAACATCGGCTTCCGCCGGAGCGTCGGCCTCTCGAGCGTCGGGGTCCATGTGATTGAGAGCCTCCCGAAGATCGCCGATCTGACCCGGAGCGAGTCGGATGCGTCGGTGAGTTCGCCATCCGAGCTCACAACTGTACCGCTGCATGCGCATCTCGAGCGTCGGTGTCTCACCCGTTTCACCAACTTGCACGAGCTTGACGCGAGTGTTGTCGGCATCCCCAGCCAGAAGATCGAGTTCTTTTTCGTGTTGAGCCATGATTCTCGCCAGTGGCGCAAGGGTCGATTGTATCGAGGGGACGAGCTCTTTTTTTGAGGGCTCTGAGCTGACCCATGAAATTGATACGCATTTTCAATTGACTGTCAAGCGGGATCTATCCCCCGACTTCACAGGCCAGACGAGACGGATGCACCTGGCGCTTCGAATAGGGGCGCATCACGCATCCCGTTTTCCCCGTCTCCGCCGACTCCGAAGATCGGGCAGGGTCACTCGCCGCCACGCTCAACGTCGATCGAATCCAGATCGCAGTTGAGTCGCCCGGCGCGAGTGGCGGGAGGGGAACTCAGGTCCGTGGAATCTCGACGACGCGTGTGTTGGAAACGCCACCGGCCTTTTGTGCTGGCCACGGCAGTGCGCCGGTCTGGAATGAGATGCTCTCTCTCGAATCAAAGTATAACCTCCATTGCCCCCTTGTCCGAACACGAATGGAGAGCGCCTCTGTACGTCCTGCGGTAGTGGGCACACAGCCGACACGTGAAAAGACCCCTTCTATTCCTCGCATCAACATGGACCTCTATGGCCTCCCTACCTGAGCACGGAAAGGGAGTGTCGTTGATACGAGTCCCAGAGTGTTTGTCGCCCTCTGTCTCGATATCTGTCACTAGCTCCTCCTCGATTTCCCTCTTAACGCCCCCCTTTGAATCCTACTCCCGAGACAACAGCGGGCAGACGGCGGTTGAATGTTTGATATCCCCCACGCATAGTTCGTATAATCAACACTGTCGTATCATTGTTGTGAACAAGCCCCGTGCTGACGCTACTGTTGAGCCCCGACATTTGTTGAGCCCCGACATTCGCGCTGTCTCGCGTTGGCTCGAGTTCGCCGTCGTCCGTCCCCCATCGCGTCTCGCCCTCCGAGAGGACGAGCATGCACACGCCTTCCGTCGACTCGCCGTGCTCACGCCACGTCGGCCCGTTTCTTATGGTGATTGTCGCGTGTCTTAGCCTCACGGCATGCAGCGAGGGCGAGCTCCCTGCTCGACAGACCTCACAAGATGACGTGGGAACAATGGCCCCGGAGGGTCCGGGAAGCCCGGGAGATCGCCCCGATGGTGGGGAGAGTCCCGGTCAGACGGGACCGGCGCGCCCCAACATCTCTACCTTCACCGGGTGTGGAGCCAGCGGAGTCTCCTCGGACGAAGGGGTTCGCGCTGTTCAATGCTACGGCCCCTGGGACGTGTCGGGGAGAGAGATTCAAGATCAGGGGGTTCGATGGCAACCCGGCGGGTTTCGAGTCATGACTCCCCGCTGATGTCTCATGGGCATGCACGGGCGTTGGTCGATTCATCGCGGCTCCGCACTTCGACGAGGATCACGAGATGCGAGACGACATTCCGCTTCATCGTTGG
>JAQCND010000622.1 GCA_028274765.1 Bradymonadaceae bacterium | reverse complement strand
CAGTACGGAAGCGATCAAGTTCGAGATCCCGGAGCTCGTCGCCGAGTACTTCGAGGACGACTACGAAGTGGTCACGGTCGACGGCGCACGCATCATCTTCGAGAATGGCTGGGGACTCGTGCGCGCCAGCAACACGCAGCCGAAGCTGGTTCTTCGCGCCGAGGGACTGTCGGCCGAGGAGCGCGATACGTATCTGACCCGGCTCGAGGAGGCCGTCGAAGCCGCCAAGGAGCAGCTCTGAGCTGAGAACGGGTCTTGTTTACACTTCCCAGGGGGCTGTTCGTTTCTCGCGGAGGGTCACCAGATGATCGGCGGCATCGATCAGGGCCGGATGCAGATCGCTTCCGTACTGAATCTTGCGGAGGATATCGATGCCGAGAGTCGGGAGTAGTTTCAGACCGAGCCCCGTCGGCGTGTAGGGATTGTGGGCGAGCCCCTTTCGCACGGATTTGCGTCCGAACCACGTGCCGTGGCGAGCCACTCGGTAGAGCAGTTCGGGGCGGGTGGGGCGCCGGGTAACGATGCGCAGGACGTCACTTTGGTCGAGCTTGGGATTGTCCAGCAGATTTTCGATCACGAGGGGGTGACGATCGAAGACGAAACGATCGATGTAGTCGCGATCACCGGTCTTGGCGATCATGCGACGCTTGCCCACCGTGATCTCGTTTCGTTCGATGGGGAGATCGATCTCCGGGAGTTCGGACTCGTCGGGGAGGGTCTGGTGAGCGGGCAGATCCCGAAAGAGGAACGCCACCGTCTCGAGTTCGTGCTGGAGCGCCAGCGAGCGCCACTCGTCGATGGCCTCGCTGTAATCGGTTCCCCCCTCGATCGACTCCTCGGCGAGTCCGTACGCCAGCGCGAGCACGAGGTCGAGGTTGGGCGAGCGGCCCCAGATCGCCCCGCGCACGAGCTGATCGAGCCAACAGATCCCGATCTCGGGTGGAAGGCCGACGAGCGTCTCCCGGAGCGAGGCAGTTCGCATCTCGAGCTCCGGAAGCTTGGCGATACCGCCGATCTTGGAGCGATACTGACGTCGGATCGCGTGGGTCGGTGAATCGTCGGAAGCACTCATGAGTGCGCAAGAGCAGAACGTTTTATTGAGCCGACGAGCTATCACCGGGGGCGTCGCTGTCCTCGACCCTCTCGACCGAATAATGGACGTCTTTCCCATTCTGGAGCTCATCAGGGAGCTGTCGAAACACGATCGTGAAGGGACGCGCCTGATGAGGTTGCAGCTCGCCAGACGGCTCTGACAGAAGTGCATCCACTTCGTCGGGACGCTCGAGCGATTGAAGCTCCCCGATTGCGAGGTCGCCTCCAATCGGAATCGTCCGATCCTTTAACAACTTGCCGGTCGTATCGAGGATGAGGCCGCGTACTCGGAGGCGATCGAACGTCTCGTCCGTCCGATTTTGAACCTGCCCTTTAATCACCAGAAGCCGGGGAGATGGCTTCGATTCCCCCGACTCGCTCTCTTCTCGAGAGTCTCCGTTGAGCTGGATCCGCTGGGCGAAGACGTTTTTGAAGCGGATAGGGTCGCTCGGGGCAGCGGGCTCGGTCGAGCCGGCGGCAGACGTCCATCCCTTTCGCGGCGTGTACGAGCCATCCTGAAAGGCGACGGCGAGCATCTGATCGAACTTCTTGAAGTCGAGGAATCCACCGTTCCGAAAGGCGACGAATCCGAGAAAGGCGTTGCCCACCAGCAGCACGATGAGGGCGATGTTGGCGACCTTGCGAGCGCCCGATCCGCTGTATGCGTTGGATTCAATGCGCTCGACCCCATCGCTCTGCCATTCCGAGGGGGAAGGACCGGGTCGAGTCGATGGGGTATCACCGGCCGGGTCTCCGGATGTCTCTCCGGACTCGGAGGGAGAGTTCGAGGGAGTAGACGTGGACTGAGGGGAACTCGAGGGGTTGGAGGAGGTTGACGACGTCTCGGCCTCGGATTGGCTCGAGCCGGGGGGGGCGCCTCTGGAGACGATATCGACGTCCCCTGAAGGAGTTTGGTTGGGCTCGGACGTGGGGCTCTCGGGGGCTTCGCCCGGCGACGTTGCATCGGTTCCGTTTGAGCCTGCCGCCCCGGAAGAACTCGAATCCGACCGAGCCCCTGTCCCGGGAGGTGACTCTCCGCCCCCGGACGATCGAGCGGCTTCGGGCGGGGACGCCTGGGACGGAGGTGAATCGCCGATCTCCGGGGGCGAGTCGTCGTCTCCCCCCGGATCGAACGTATCGACGTCGTCACGAGCTCTGATGTCCGTCGATTCTCGTGCACCGAGAGCCTCGTCTCTACCTCCATGCCCCTGTAACGAGTCTGACTCCGCCTGAAGCGCATCATCCGCAGGCGTTCCCTGCTGGGCCGATGACGCCTCGGCTGAATCGGATGAGGATGTGTCGACGGCCAGGGGATCGCTCTGAATTTCGACCGAATGAT
This sequence comes from Bradymonadaceae bacterium, assembly GCA_028274765.1. Classification (GTDB taxonomy): domain Bacteria; phylum Myxococcota_A; class Bradymonadia; order Bradymonadales; family Bradymonadaceae; genus CAJXPB01. The sequence continues at coordinate 1,090 of JAQCND010000622.1, read as the reverse complement.
CGGGAGAGTTTGGATCGTCGGAATGCTCGGACGCACTCTGATCGTCGGAGCGTGTCCCGCCGTCGGGGGCGAGCAGATCGCCGCCTTCGCCCGGATCGTTCGAGGCGTCGACGGTCGGAACGGATCCCGACGACTCCACCGTCGATCGCGAGCCCGATGGCTCGCGCTGGCGATCCTCTTCGCCCTCGAAGGCTCCCTCGAAGGGATCGTCGTCTTCGGGAGGTGGAGCCGTCTTTTCGGAGTCGTCGAACAGCTCGATGTCTTCGTCCTCGTATTCGTCCTCGGACGCCTCGGACTCGCCGTCCCCGGCATCCGAGTCGACGATGGCTCGCTCTTTTTTGGGTTTGACCGTCTCGTCGGCGTGCGGGAAGGGGTTGAAGTTGGAGGAAGCACTCTCCGAGGTGCCAGAGGTCGACGTCTCGTGAGGCTCGTCGGAGGATGAGCCCCCATCCGCTGCGGCCGGACCGGGATCGACCACCTGGGCCTGCCCCGTCGACGTCGGATCGGGATTGTCCTGCGTGCCCGTCCCCGATGGTGGGGTCTGGGACGGAGAGGTCGACTCACTCAACATGTCCGACTCCGAGCCGGCCGTGGGAACAGCTCCCGTAGTGCCGTCGTTGTCCTCGGCCTTGCCGAGCCTCGTCTTCGAGGGATCGGGCTGATCGTCGATGCCGGGACCCGGGCGTGCATCCGCTTCGTTCTCGGATGTCGGAGCCCCGAACTGGGTGCTGTTGGGATTGGCCGACGCCGACGAGTTCGCCTGGTGGGAAGCCTCCTCAGCTTCGGCCTTCATGGCTGGAGCGTCGTTCGTCCCGGGAGAACCGAATTGAGTCTCGCTGGGAGACGACTCTGTGTTCGACTCGTCCTCGGCCTTCAGCCCGGGTCCGCCAAACTGCGTGCTATCGGGCTTCTCTTCAGGGTCCGACTCGTCTTCGTCGACGGTGCCTCCCGGCGCTCCCGCAATCATGCCCTGATGAGATTCCTCCGAACGGTCGTCTGCTTCATCGATGCGGGTCCCGTCTTCGGTGTAACGCGTCAGCTCTCCCCCTTCGAGTCCGGCTCGAAAAACATGAGAACACTGTGAGCACCG